>JBBKXB010000001.1:0-12898 GCA_037969255.1 Bdellovibrionales bacterium
CCTGACGCTTGATCAAATTGTTGTTTCAAAATACAAACAAGACGCGTTGGCCAATACCATTAATAAAGATTTCGATACCGCGTTAAAAAGCCCCACTCAAAATGATTTAGTCACCACGCAAAACGATGTGATAAAACGCGTTCAAGCAGGCCTATATTTTGAAGTTGAAACCGTCAAGGCGGACCCCGCTTCCAAAATAATCACCATTTATCCTAAGCAAAATCGCGGCGTGAATTTGGCGGCTTTGCGTCTGGCGGAATCGCAAATTGGAACAACTTTTCCACTATGGGCTGTTCAAATAATTCCACCCGTTCAATCTCTGCCCGTATTGTATTTTGATATTGGTGAAACCGATCTCACGCAAAATACACAGGACCGCCTGAGTGATATCATGTGGGCGCTCAAGCGTTGGAATATCACCGAAGTTGACGTTGTTGGTTTTGCCAGCACGGTGGGCGGCAACACGATCAATCGCCGTCTTGCTACGCAACGCGCGCAATCTGTGAGTGACACATTATCAAGCAATGATATTAACGCGGATATTTCAACGCAATATCAAGGCGCATTACAGCGCCGCGCCGAACGTGACAATGGCATTAACAGCTTTCACCGCGTTGAAGTTCGTCTTCCAAATTTCGAACAGTAATTTTTTAAACGTATTGCCCTGCGACATAGCCCGATGACCACGCCCATTGGAAATTATACCCACCCAAATGACCCGTGACATCAACAACTTCACCGATGAAATACAGACCTTTTTGTTTGTTGGCTTCCATGGTTTTGGACGATAATTCGTTCGTATCCACACCTGCCAATGTGACCTCGGCGGTGCGATACCCTTCTGTGCCTGCGGGTTTTAAATGCCAATAATTCACCGCACTCCCAAGTGTTTTTAAACTTTTATCAGGCAACTCCCCGATACGTCCCGTGATGCCCTCAGCCTCGCAAATGCTTTGAGCAAGACGTTGTGGTAAAACAGTGGCCAATATAGTTTGAACGTCTTTTTTAGCTTGGCTCAATTTACCATTTTTTAACGCCTCAAACACATCAACATTACGCGCCAGATCAACGATGATCTCATCACCTTCTTGCCAATAGGATGATATTTGCAAAATAGAGGGGCCACTTAACCCCCGATGCGTAAACAACAACCCTTCATTGAAACTCATACCACCGCACGACACGGTTGCATCAACTGATAGCCCTGCCAGCAACTGGCAACGCTCTAATATCTGACTTTGGAATGTGAATGGCACAAGCGCAGGGTACGTGTCAAACACCTTTAATCCGAATTTCTTGGCCACATCATACCCTAAACGAGTTGCACCAATTTTTGGAATGGATAAACCGCCCGAGGCGATCACGAGCGATTGACACTCGAACACGCCTCTCGATGTTTCAACGTGATAGATGTCGTTTTGAAAGATTACATTTTCAATTTCTGTGCCCATTCTGATATCAACATCGGCGTCTTGGCATTCTCTTAACAACATGTCGATAATTTGTTGCGCCGAGTCATCGCAAAACAATTGACCCAATTTTTTCTCGTGATGTTCAATGCCATGTTTGTCCACCAAAGCGATAAAATCATGCGCTGTGTATTGCCTTAATGCCGATTTACAAAAATGAGGATTGCGCGATAAAAATGCTTCTGGGCGCGTATGAATATTAGTGAAATTACAGCGTCCCCCACCAGAAATGCGGATTTTTTCCGCTGTCTTATGAGAGTGATCAAGCAACAACACGTTTCGTTCGCGTTTGCCCGCCTCAATCGCACACATCAATCCAGCCGCACCAGCTCCAATAACAACCACATCAAAGCAATTATCGTCCATTATGATGCAGTGAAATTTTCGGCATACAGTGCCTCATCAAAACCAAGATATGTTTTACCGTGATGTAATATAAGAGGTCTTTTAACAATAGACGCATTCTCAAGCGCAACTTTTTTTGCGCCCGTCTCGTTCATATTAATCTTGATGTCATCAGGCAATGTGCGCCATGTCATACCTTTTCGATTGATCACCGTTTCCCATCCATGTTCTTTGATGGCTTGACCAAACGTCTTTTCATCAATGCCATGTTTTTTGTAATCATGAAATTCGTATTTGATGCCGTGAGCTTCAAACCAATCAAAGACCTTTTTCATCGAATTACAATTTTTAATTCCGTAAATACATGTCGTCATTAATTTATCTCTTTTTAACTTTTACATGTTTTTCGAGATGTTCGATCATCATGCTCGCAATGTCTTTACCCGTTGCTGCCTCAACGCCTTCTAGCCCAGGAGAAGAATTAATTTCTAAAATCATTGGCCCGCGTTCAGAGCGGATAATATCGACACCCGCCACACGCAACTCCATAAGTTTGGCGGCTTTAATCGCCATACGGCGCTCTTCTGGTGTGATTTTGGTTTTTGATCCCGTTCCGCCTAAATGGATGTTGGCACGAAACTCACCTTCGGCGGCGCGGCGTTCCATCGAAGCCACAACCTTGTCACCAACCACAAATAATCTTAGATCAACGCCTCTGGATTCCTTAACAAATTCTTGCACCAATATTTGTGCCTTAAGACTTTTGAACGCGTTAATCACACTTTCAGCGGCCTTGTTTGTCTCGGCCAAAACAACACCAATGCCTTGTGTACCCTCGAGCAATTTAATAATGAGCGGTGCACCGCCAATCATTTTAATAAGGTCTTTTGTATCGGCTGGCGAGTCCGCAAACCCTGTTTTGGGAATATTGACGCCCTTACCACTTAAAATTTGAAGCGTGCGCAATTTATCACGAGAGCGACCAATCGCCACAGGACCATTAAGACAATATGTGCCTTGGGCTGCAAATTGGCGCAATACGGATGTCCCATAAAAAGTAGCGGCGGGGCGAATGCGCGGGATCACCGCATCATAGTAAGATAGAATTTCTCCACCTCGATAATGAATTTCGGGCTTGCTCGCCGTGATATCCATATAACAGTTTTTAATGGCGATGAAATCAACCTCGTGCCCACGCTCTATTGCCGCATCAGTGATGCGTTTGTTTGAATATAAATCTGGATTGGAGGCTAGGATAGCGATACGCATGATTATGTTTCTATCTTTTCTTTCTTCTTTTTAATTAAACGCGCTTTTTTTAATGTGTTTTTCTTAGACACATCAATTAAAAAGTCGCCTTGGATTATTGTATTGCGCCCGATTAGTATAGGAAAACTCATCTTGTGGCGAGAGGATAATGTCACTTGTGTTCTAAGTCGTTTAGTGCCCATTTTGATGTCCAAATAAACGATGTAACGGTCTTCCGATTCACCATTTGAACTCACGATACGGCGTTTATCGGTCAATGGAATCGTTATACTCGGCCCTGTTTTACGACGATAATTTTCAGGGTGCGTGTTAAATTTTACGAGCTTTTCTCCATGCTCACCCTTAATGATCTCAATGTTATAGGCATGGAGCGATGTTGTGCGCGCGCCTGAATCAATACGCGCCCTCACCTTTTTTAATCCCAATTGCGGTAAATCACAAAATTCTTGACGGCCTATGATGGTTTTTTCGATCGACATTAAGAACACATCATAAAGCGATTTTGATTAATTCACAAAGCCTTTAGATAATGACGACTGCTTTTATATTCACAAATTCGTGCATACCAAACTCAGACAATTCGCGTCCATAACCACTATTTTTAACGCCGCCAAACGGCATTTCTTTGGCTGACATGCCGTATCCATTGACGGTCATCATACCTGTGTCAATTTCATTACGGGCAATTTCAAATCCACGTTTCTCATCGCTTGTGAATATACCGCCTCCCAAACCAAACTGACTGTCATTGGCAATGCGTATAGCGTCAGCCTCATCGCTTGCTTTGATAATGCTCGCCACAGGGCCAAACAATTCATCATCATAGGCTGGCATTCCAGGCGTAACATTGGTCAATAATGTCGCGGGATACCATGCCCCATCTTCATCAGGAACACCGCCTCCTAAGATACATAGAGCGCCATTTTCAATCGACTCTTGGACTTGTTTATGAAGGTCATCTCGTAAATCCACACTCGACATAGGTCCTAATTTTGTATCCTTATCCATCGGGTCGCCTAAAGTCATTTCCTTCATGGCCTCTTTGTATTTATTCACAAATTCATCATAAACATCGCTCACCACAACCATGCGTTTGGCGGCAATACATGATTGTCCCGCATTTGATAGACGTCCCTTAACAGTTTCCTCAACTGCCAAATCAATATCCGCGTCTTTTAAAACAATATAAGGATCAGAACCGCCCAGCTCGAGCACTGTTTTTTTCAATGCTTTACCAGCCGTTTCAGCCACAGCGCGACCAGCGGGTACACTCCCCGTTAATGTCACGGCGCGAACTTTATCATGTTCAATAAGTTTGTTGGCTTCTTCACTGCCCGTGAGTAAGGCGCGATAGGCGTCCTTTGGTACACCAGCATCATGCAATAATTTTTCAATCGCTAAGGCACAGCCCGTTACGCTTTGTGCGTGTTTAAATACAGTCACATTACCCGCCATCATCGTCGGCACTGAATAACGCAGCACCTGCCAAAATGGATAATTCCACGGCATGATACCCAGCACAACACCGATAGGTTGAAACGTTATAATGCTTTTTTTCTTGCCGATATCTTTGGTGACGTCTTTTAAAAATTCAGCCGCATGATCCGCATAATAATCAATCATATCAGCACATTTTTCGACCTCGCCCACGGCTCCTACATATAGTTTACCCATTTCTTTTGTCATGAGTTTTGCGTGTTCGTCTTTACGCTCTCTGAGTAAATCAGCGGCTTTGTGCATGATGGTGGCACGCTCTTGAATGGATTTAGTCTTCCAATCTTTAAAGGCCACATGCGCTTTATCAATGATTGATGATGATTCATCAAAACTCATTTTATTGTATGTAGCCACGATTTCGCAATTGGCGGGATTGGTAACTTTTATCTTACTCATAATTTTTTTATTCCTTTGTTCACCTTATCAACAAACGGAATGGCAGATAGTTCTACTCTTTTTTTACGTTCACTTTGCCAATGACTTTTGGATAATCAACAAGAACACCATAATGCGGATCTTCAATGACATTAATTTCAACCACGTCTTTTGCATTTTTGAGCAATAATTGACAATCGGGACTAAGGTGCACGAGATGTAAACGCTTGCCCGCTTCTTTGTATTTTACGGCCAACGCATCAATGGCCTCAAGCGCGGAATGATCCCAAACACGTGAACGCCCAAAATCAATCACAACGTCTTTTTCCTCGTCATTGGCTGGGTTAATCAAATCTTTGAATTTTGAAATTGAGCCGAAAAATAATTGCCCGTGTAGTTTGTATATTTTGTAACCATCATCTTTGTTGTGACCCACTGTCACCCAAATATTATAAGTGGATTTCCATGCGTACATGAGTGCGGACGCAATCACGCCAATTACAACCGCCATGGCTAAATCATGCATCACTGTGACCGCCATTACGAGCACAATCACGAACGCATCACCTTTTGGAATTTTACCCACAAGGCGCACGGACGCCCATGCGAATGTGGCGATCACGACCATAATCATCAAGCCTGTTAGCGCCGCCAATGGGATCATTTCAATCCATGGCGACAAGAATAAGATGAACGCCAATAACGTCACCGCGGCCATGATGCCCGATAAACGCCCTCGTCCGCCTGAATTAATATTAATCATAGACTGGCCTATCATCGCGCACCCACCCATTGCGCCAAACACACCGCATGTTGTGTTGGCAAGACCTTGCCCTACGCATTCTTGGGACGTGCGCCCACGCGTGTCGGTCATCTCATCAATGAGCGTCAATGTTAGCAAGCTTTCGATTAAACCAATTGCCGCCAATGTCACCGCCACGGGGAAAATAATACCCAAAGTTTCAAAAGTCATTGGCACCATCGGGATATGAAATTCTGGAAGTCCGCCTTTTACACTGGCGAGATCACCAACTGTTTTCGTATCTAAATCCAAACCAATCACAAGAAATGACACCGCTAAAATTGACACTAAGGACGCAGGTAACATCGCGCCCAATTTTGGTATTTTTGGAAAGAACCAAATGATGGCCATGGTCAATACTGTGAGGCCGAGCATCAATTGCATCTCTGCCCCTTGTAACCACCCACCACTAAACACGACATCAAGCGCACTGTGGGATGAATCAGATTCCGCACCACCAACGCTATGATCAATATTGCCAGCCGTTTTAAACTGCGCGAGTTGCGCCAAGAAAATCACGATTGCGAGTCCGTTCACAAATCCGAGCATCACAGGATGCGGGACAAGGCGAATAAACTTACCCAAATGGAATATGCCCGCTAAAATTTGCAAAATACCCGTTAAAAACACGGCCGCGAATAAATATTCCACGCCATAAATGGTCACAATTCCCACCATAGCAACCGCCATTGCGCCTGTTGCCCCAGATATCATGCCAGAACGACCACCAAAAATGGATGTGATAAACCCAACAAAAAATGCCGCGTAAAGCCCAACGAGTGGGTCAACTTTGGCCACAAAGGCAAACGCAATCGCCTCTGGCACAAGTGCCAAAGCCACCGTCAGTCCTGATAAAATATCGGCACGCGGGTTATCAGTAAAATGAAAATTTTTGACGAGACGGGTCATATGTTATTAATCGTTTCTGGTAAATATTATTTTGTGATCTGTTGATAGAGCGCATCAACCGATGATTTATATACATCACGCGTGAAATATTTTTGATAGGCTTTTAAACCATTTGTCACCAACTCATTGCGCAAAGTTTTATCCTCAATAACGCGATTGATGGACATTGCCAATTCGTCCACGGCATCAATATCCACCAGTAATCCATTTTCCTCGTGCGCGACATACGCCTTTGGACCTTGCGCTTTGGCAACCACCAATGGCGTTTCCGTTGCCCAAGCCTCGATTACCACCGCGCCAAAGGGTTCATACCGTGATGGAAACACGCAAATATCAGCTGTTGCCAGCAAATTTTCTCTGTCATTGCGCCATCCTAAAAACTTAACACGCGCGTCTAATTTTAACGCTGTGCATTGCTCTTTGAGCTCTTGTTCAAGCGGCCCCGATCCCGCGATCCAAAGATACGCATCAGGCACTTTGATCATAGCCTCAAGGAGAATATCCAAACCTTTTTTCGTGTGCAAACGCGACAAGGACACCAAAAGCGGCGCATCATCAGGCGTGTTGAATTGTGCGCGATCAATCTTTTTACCTTTTTCAAATTCAGCGTAAATATGAAGCACATGAACGTTGGATGCGGGCACACCCATGCGCACTATATGATCGGCAATATCTTTTGTGACCCCCGCATGATGCGTGCAAAGTTTGAATTTAGATGGGTTATAATAACCGCCATACCACCCCAAATTGACGTGCGGGCCACTTTGCGAAAACTCACCCGCTCGCGCCATATAATTATGCACAATGTCTGGTTTAAAATTCTTGATGGCTTTTTTTAAAACGCTTTTAGTGTTCCATGGAAAATGACGACTATATCGAGCGACATCCAGCGGGATATGACGGCTGATAATCTCATTCATTTTATAATCGTTATTATTGCGCGTGACCACATATTGCGCGTAATCATCAATTTCGTGAATGGCTTTTACGCTATCCACGAAAAATGTTTCAGCCCCGCCAACTGATGCCCCAGCCATGGAATGTAATACTCGCATAAATTATCTCCTCATTTAAATACCAAATCACTTTTAACACAATGAATGGGCATACCATATATCGCTTTGACATTATTTAAATTTTATCTACTAAATATAAATATGATTTACGAATGGGCATTAACGATAATTTCCACCATTATGGTGTTGGTCTCTCATGATTTTGTCATCCACAAACTCATCAAAGCCGACAAAAAATTAAGAATGGTTTGGATTATGATGATCCTAGGGCTAAGCCACTCTTTCCACATATGGATATATGCGTTCACATACTACATAGCCGTTCACTTAATCTCGCTTGGCACTATTGAAGGGTGCACATGCGAAAACATCATCGATTTCGCATATTTTGCTGGCGCCAATTATACGTCCCTTGGGTATGGCGATTTCATTCCCACACACGGCATGCGCTTAATGTCTGTCATGACAGGGCTCATCGGGTTGATGATGATCGGTTGGTCAACAGCGTTTGCCTTTTGGTGGATGCAACGTCATTGGATGAAGATAAAAAAAGATAAAGAATAATCTTATTACATGAAGTAACGCACATAGGCATAAACGCCAGCAATCGCAGCTGTTACGAGCATAAGCGGGAACCCAAGTGCCAAGAATTTGATAAACGGAATACGTTGTCCCGCGCGCTCGGCATAGCTTGCCACCATTAAATTCGCACTAGCGCCCACAAGTGATCCATTCCCACCCAAGCATGCACCAAGTGACAAACACCACCATAATGGTTCGATGGATACGCCGTCCCCAAATGCGCCTTCAGTGGCTTCAATTAGAGGGATCATCGTGGCTACAAATGGGATATTGTCAACGATGGCCGATAGTACAGCTGACGCACCAAGGATTAACATCCCTGTATAGGCCATGTCGCCATCCGTGATTTCAAGTAATTTTGCGCCCATCATGCTCAATAATCCTGTGTGCTCCACACCATAAACGATGATGAATAGACCGATGAAAAAGAAGATTGTCTCCCATTCCACTTTACTCAATACGTCATGAACTTTGTGGGATTGTTTTTCAGGTTTGTATTTATAAATATCAAGAAGCATGAGTAAGGCTGCACCTGTAAGTGCTACAGTGCCTGGCTCATAGCCATATCCATGACCCACGATGAAACCAAAAATCACGAGCATCAATACAAATATTGATTTGATCAATAAGGGTTTATCCGTGATAAGCGCATCCGTTTTATATAAAGTTAATTGCGCACGATCCCGTAATGTTGTCTTAAACTTGCGCCCCCAAAATAAATCGAAAAACACAATTAATAAAATCATTAATATAAGTGCTATTGGACCCGTGTGAACCAAAAAGTCTGTAAAACTTAATCCCACAGCAGAACCAATTAGAATGTTCGGTGGATCACCAATTAAGGTGGACATGCCGCCAATGTTCGAGGCAAAAATCTGTGAAAATAGAAAGGGATAGGCTGGTAGTTTCAACTGCTCAGCGAGTAATAATGTCACAGGCACGACCAACATAACTGTTGTTACATTATCGAGTAATGCAGAAAACACCGCCGTAACAAGTGCCAATGCAATCATCAAAAGCCGCGGATTACCACGCACCATTTTGGCGGCTTTGATAGCCACATATTCAAAAATTCCAGATTTACGTGTGATGCCAACGATGGCCATCATCCCGATCAGCAAGAATATTGTGTTGAAATCGATGCCACTGACGGCTTGGGTTTGGTTGATCACACCCAAGAAGATCATTAGACCTGCACCCAATAATGATACAACGGCGCGATTGATACGCTCTGTGAAAATGAACAAATACGCGACAACCAAAACGATTGTTGCGGTGATCATGGGATCCCATCCAAAAATTACTGATGATGCGTGTTGCGCAGCGTCTGCCGTTACCATTTACTAACCCTCTTTAAAATTATTTAATTATTTATATATCTTAAGCGTTTGCTTTTTGCTCATTCATGATGGCTTTGATGCCTGAAAAAATAGTTTGCTCAGTGACCAGCCCAACCAATTTACCTGTTCCGCGCTCAACCACGGGAATAGGACTGCCATATTTCACCAAAATACGCACACATTCCAATGTAGCTGTGTCTGGGTGGAGCACGTGAGTGTCTGTGTTCATGTGTGTTTCGATGGATTCATGCAAGA
Source organism: Bdellovibrionales bacterium (assembly GCA_037969255.1). GTDB lineage: Bacteria > Pseudomonadota > Alphaproteobacteria > Micavibrionales > JBBKXB01 > JBBKXB01. The sequence continues at coordinate 9,860 of JBBKXB010000001.1, forward strand.
TATCGGCTAACTTTTCTGCAATATCAGGCATGGCGCCCATCACAAACCCAAGCTTTCTAATGCCATCTTCTATGCGTGCCGATACGGGCAAAAGACTGTGTAAAATATGAGGAATGCCAAACATACCAACGAGCTTGCCGTCTTTGTCCACCACAGGAAGCGCACGAATTTGCTTGTTTTCAAGTATTGTCAGAACGTCTTGGAGCGTGTCCGTCATTTTTGCCACTACGGGCTTTTTCATCATTACGGTTTCACAGGTCATATCCACTATCCTTTAATATATGATTCAATTTTCGAGGTTTGGGTTACACCGTCAAAAATTATTAATCAACCACCTAAGTGATTATTTTAAGGGAAATGAACATTATTTTGTTACGTTAGCTTTTTATAAATAGCGGGCGCCAATATCAACGGAAGACTCTTTGCCGATTTTATCAAAATTTTGTGCCAACCATGCTTTGGCGCTTTGGCGACCATTTTCTTTTAAGGCGGTGATGAAATCCCAATCGGGGTTAAATTTGCTGGCAATGCCAAGCTCGCGCATGACCTCGTCATTGCTTATGGCATGCACATGCATTTGATTATAACGGCCGTTATCTTCTAATTTACCCTCATCAATTAACTTGGATACGAAAGCAATCGCGCGCATTTCACGCATAAGAGATGAGTTAAAACTAATTTCATTAATGCGATTAAAAATTTCTGGCGCGGTTTCAGGGACGTCGTCACGTTCAATTGGATTAACATGAACGATCAAAACTTCGTTGCATTTCGGGTTATAAATAAGTGGATAAATCGCAGGGTTACCCATATACCCCCCATCCCAATAATGCTCGCCATCTATTTCCACAGCTTGGAAAATAAATGGTAAACACGCAGACGCCATAACGCTGTCAGCCGTGATTTCAGGGTTTTTGAAGATTTTAATTTTACCTGTTTTAACATTGGTTGCGCTCAGGAAAAGACGTGTGGATTTTTGACATTTTTGCAAATGATCAAAATCAATAATATCTTCAAGAATAGATTTTAAAGGGTTGAAATTAAATGGATTTGTTTGATAGGGAGAAAATGTACGTGTGATCGCATCAAACGCCATATAACTAGACGCGCTCTCAATATTCGTCAAAACGCTCGATGATGCCCAAAAATGATCCCAAGGATTTGATTTTATAGGGCTATAAATTTGTCCAGCGTTAGAAATACGTGTCCATAATTCCTCAAGTTTCGCACGTGCGCCTGCGTGTCCACCAATGGATTGACCATAGGTAAACGCTGCAGCATTCATAGAGCCAGCGCTTGTCGCGCTCATGGCCTCAAAACTTAACCGTCCATCTTCAAGTAAATAATCAAGCACACCCCACGTAAATGCGCCATGCGAACCGCCGCCTTGAAGGGCGAGATTGATATTTTTTGTTTTTACCTGAGCTTTTTTTGACCGCATTATTATTGCGCTGTCCAACCACCATCAATGGCTAAAGCCGATCCTGTGATGTTTTCTGCCGCGTCCGAGCATAAAAACAAAGCTGTATCGGAAACTTGCTCAACACTCACAAATTTTTTCGTCGCCTGCAATTTGAGCATCACGTCATTAATAATTTTATCTTTGCTAATCCCACGTGCTTTGGCGGTATCGGCAATTTGCCCATCCACAAGCTCTGTATGCACATAACCAGGGCATATCGCGTTCACCGTGATATTATCTTCCGCCACTTCTAATGCCACAGATTTCGTCATGCCGACTATGCCGTGCTTGGCCGCAACATAGGCTGATTTAAACGGCGAGGCCACAAGCCCGTGCGCCGAGGCAATATTGATAACGCGCCCCCACCCCTGTTTTTTCATCAAAGGAATGGCATGGTGCATCGTGTGAAAAGCCGAGGATAAATTAATCGCGATAATCGCGTCCCACTTGGCAGGCGGAAAATCTTCAATAGGCTCGACATGTTGGATACCTGCATTGTTCACAAGCACATCAATCGAACCGAACTCTTTATGCGCTTCTTTGATCAAAGCTTCGATCTGATCAGGCTTGGTCATGTCGGCATTATTATATATCGCCTTAACACCCATAGCCTCTATCGCTTTACGGTCAATTTCAATTTGGTCTTTGTCACCAAACCCGTTCATCACAATGTTCATGCCTGCTTTGGCAAAACCGTGCGCAAGCCCTAAACCAATGCCCGAAGTTGAGCCTGTGATGATGGCTGTTTTACCTTTTAGTTCCATGATAATGCTCCTTTTATGAAACGATTTTTTTGATCTCTTGTTCGGCTTTTTCTATAGAGTTAGAATCCTTGATAGACACTTGATCAGCCGCCACAATCTCGACATCCGTAATACCCATAAACTTTAAGCAATATTTAAGCCAAGGCGTGGAAAAATCACCCTCAGAGCCTATTTTTGTGCCCCCTGCGGCCACAACAAGATAAACTTTTTTATCCGTCAACAACCCCACAGGGCCATTATCCGTATACTTAAATGTCTTGCGCGGCCGGGCGATTAAATCAACCCATGCTTTGACAACAGCAGGTGGTGAGAAATTATACATCGGCACGCCCAACACAATGATATCAGCGTCCTCGATTTCTTTGATCAGCGTGTCCGAAAATTGAACCACGATATCATCTTTGTTCTCGCTAGCATGATCGGGGTTACCCTTCACATCCACAAAGGTTTGATCCACAAACATCATTTTATCGTTCAAATCGCGATATTTTACATCCGCTTTGTGTTTGGCTTTTAATCCATCAACCAAAATTTTTGATAATTTGCGCGACACAGACTCGCCGTAACGTCCGCTTGAATCGAGATGATATAGTGTGGTCATGGATAATCTTTCTTATTCATATTTTAAAGAGTCCTTTATACTTACGCCAACATACGTGCTTTTCAAGTATGTGGTTACAATATTGTCTTTGCCAAAGTTCTATAATGCATTAGCCTGTTAGGTATGAAACGCGCAAGACAAACAAAAATAGTGGCCACACTTGGCCCCGCCTCCCACGACATAATCCCTCAATTGTTTGAAGCGGGTGTTGA
>JBBKXB010000002.1:0-10601 GCA_037969255.1 Bdellovibrionales bacterium
TTCCATGGTGAAAAAACGCATCCTATGATTAAACAAGCGCGTGACCTTAATATAGATATTACCAATGATGTGGGATTGTTCAGGCGTGCTAAGCCAGACGCTAATATTATTGGCATCACGGGCACAAATGGTAAATCTACGACCACGGCATTAATCGGGCATATTTTAAAAGACAACAATATCAATGTTGCTGTGGGTGGTAATTTAGGAACCCCAACGTTAGACCTTGATAATAATAGCGATTGGTATGTTCTGGAATTATCTTCGTATCAACTTGAGTCCATGGATTATTTAAAACCTGACACCGCGATCCTTTTGAACATTACGACCGATCATATTGATCATCACGGTTCAATGGAAAATTACACTGCCGCCAAAGAGCGCATTTTTGAAGGGGCGCGCCATTCCATTTATGGAACAGAACTTGAATATCAATCAGGGCTTTATCAAGGACATGGCATGATAGAGTTTGACCGATTAAAGGGAGAACATAATTGGCAAAACATAGCCTGTGCATTTGAGGCGTGTCGCCAAGTGGGTGTTTCCAGTGATGATATATGGGTAAGTGTTGCTAGTTTTGAAGGGTTGCCCCATCGTCAATTCAAAGTGCGCCAAATTAATCACGTGACTTATATTAATGATAGTAAAGCCACCAATATTAACGCGACCCTTACGGCCATTAAATCTTTTGAAAACATCCATCTTATCGCTGGCGGTTTACCAAAAGAGGGCGGTCTTAATGGATTGGAAAAATTTAAATCCAAAATCAACCACATCTATTTGATTGGCGAAGCGCAGGATCAATTTGCGCAATTTTGTCAAAACCATGAGATCAGTTTCACCAAATGTCATGAGATGGAAAAGGCGCTAAAGCTTGCCAATGATAACGCTCAGAATGATAAAAATAGCTCGGTGATTTTGCTCTCACCCGCAGCGGCGTCTTTTGATCAATACCCTAATTTTTCTGTGCGCGGTGATCATTTTACAAAGTTGGTGAATGCATTGTGATGGGCTTTATTGAAAAATTATTATCACGCACAAGCGCCAATCCTCTGGCACGATGGTGGTGGCAAATTGACCGCACATTATTGGCGTTGTTTTTGTTGTTGTTTATCTCAGGGCTTATTTTAATCGGCGCGGCGGGGCCTGCCGTGGCGACACGTGTTGGGCTTGATCCGTCTCATTTTTTCATACGTCATAGCGTGTTTGCGGTTATTGGCGTAACAGCCATGTTTAGTGTGTCCATGATGAACCAAGCGCTTATAAGGCGCGGTGCAACGATCATGTTTGTTGGTGCTGTGATTGGTTGTTTGATTGCATTATTATATGGAGCTGATGTCAAAGGCGCACGCCGCTGGTTTTATATCGGGCCATTTTCTGTGCAACCATCAGAGTTTTTAAAACCCGCTTTATTCATTATGTCGGCATGGTTATTATCGAGACCTCGCGAAGCGGTTAAACATTGGGGATTAACAAGCGCCGTGGGCTTATGGGCTTTGAGCGCGGCTTTATTATTACTTCAACCCGATCTTGGTATGACGATCGTGACAACGGTTATTTGGGGTGCGCAAATGGTGATCGCTGGGTTACCATTTTTGATCATTCTCCCACTTGTGGTCGCTGGCTTTGTAGGCTTATTTGTAATTTATTTGACCTTCCCGCATGTGGCCAGCCGTATCAATCGCTTTATCGATAGTGATGCGGGCGACACTTATCAGATTGATAAATCATTACAAGCGTTTGCCAATGGTGGCTGGTTTGGTGAAGGGCCTGGGCAAGGCGATGTGATTAAATATCTTCCTGATGCGCATGCCGATTTTATTTTTGCGGTGGCGGCAGAAGAGATGGGCTTTTTTGCGGTGATCGCAATCATCTGGATTTATGGCATGATTATTCTCAAAAGCGTAAGGTCAGTCCAAAACAGCAAAAACCTATTTATCATTCTCGCTGTGTGTGGGCTGGTCGGACAAATAGGTTTGCAAGCCATCATTCATATGGGGTCAAGTGTGGATTTATTACCAACCAAGGGTATGACTTTGCCATTTTTGAGTTATGGTGGGTCATCCTTGGTTTCTATGGGACTCATAGCGGGTGTTTTGTTAGCCTTAACGCGCCGTGATGTGGTTGGTAGTGCCTCGGCTATACAATATCGCGCTGAACCATCGGTGCCAAAAAGAAAAGATGTGAAGAACAAAGATGAGTGACAAAAAGAAAATATTTCTCGTAGCGGGTGGAACAGGCGGACACGTGTTTCCATGCGTGGCCACGGCACAAGTTCTTGTTGAGCAAGGCCATGATGTGACATGGGTGAGTGATGAGCGCGGACTAAAATATCAATCTCATTGGCCTAATAATCAAATTATAAAAACGCCTGTGTTATCCTCAAACAATAAAGCTAAGTTCATGCTTTCGTTAAAATTTTCATTTATAAAATCATTTATAAAAATACTTAAAGAAAAGCCAGATATCATTGTTGGTTTCGGAGGATACCCATCATTGCCGATGATGCTCGCGGCGCAAGCTTTGGGTAAAAAAACAATCGTGCATGAGGCCAATGCCACTTTGGGTAAAGCAAACGCCTTGCTTGGGAAGCGTGCGCATCATGTTGCTGTCAGTTTTCCTAGTGGTCATATCAAGGCCGTTTTAACAGGTAATCCTATTCGCCCAGACATTGCCGCATTGGCGGATAAAGAGCATAAATTTCAAAACAACAAAGTTAATATCCTCATTTATGGTGGTTCCTTGGGCGCACAGGTTTTTAATCAAATCGTTCCTCAAGCGTTTGAAAAATTAACATTTAAAGAACGTGCGCGTTTTTCAATTCAACAGCAAGTTGTCAATGATAATGCCAGAACAGCACTTGAAAAAGAATATCAAGATATGGGTTTGGAGGCTTTGCTTCTACCCTTTATAGAAGATATGCCGAACGCTTTGGATAATGCTGACCTACTGATGGCCAGAAGTGGTGCGAGCACAGTGGCAGAAGTGACATGCGCGGGACGTCCCGCCATTTTTATTCCGTATCCGTTTCATGAGGATCGCCAACAATACACGAACGCTAAGTTCGTTGAAAAAGCGGGGGGCGGAATTATCATTGATGAAAATGATGGTGAACATACCGCGGCGCAAAAATTATATGAATTTTTGAAAGATTTGCCCGATTTAGAAAAAATGGGAAAAGCCAGCAAATCACTTGGTAAACCAAAAGCAGCATGGACTTTTGCAGAATTAATCATTAAAACGGCTTAAATGAAGCCATTTCCTGATAAAATTCAATCTCTGCATTTCGTGGGTATCGGCGGTATTGGTATGTCTGGCTTGGCGGAAATTGCCCAACAATTGGGTCTACAAGTCCAAGGGTCTGACCAATCCGAAGGTCTTAATGTTGAACGTTTGCGTGCAAAAAATATTGAAATTTTTATAGGTCATAAGCCTGAAAACCTTAAGACGCAGGCTGATAAATATCCGCAGGCTGTGATTGTTTCCTCGGCCATCAACGAAAATAATCCAGAAATTATTGAAGCTAAAAAGCGTCATATTCCTATCGTACGTCGCGCTGATTTTTTGGCGCAACTGATGCGTCTTAAATGGTCTATCGGCATTGCGGGCACGCATGGAAAAACGACAACAACATCGCTTGTTGGTCATATATTAAGCCAAGCGGGCATGGATCCAACGGTGGTTAATGGCGGGATTATCAATTCGCTTGGAACCAATGTCCGCCTCGGTAAAGGCGAGTGGATGGTGGCTGAAACGGATGAAAGCGATGGATCATTTGAGCATTTACCCATTACTATCGGATTAATCACCAATATTGATCCCGAGCATTTGGATCATTACGGCGGTTTTGACGCGCTTAAAACAGCGTTTACAAACTTTGCATCAAGCGTCCCATTTTATGGTGCGGCGGTTTTGTGTATTGATAACGAAGAAGTCACAGACATATTGCCTTTATTGAATGACAAACGCGTCATTACGTATGGATTGTCTCCGCAAGCCAATATGCGCGCCGTTAATATTGAAAGCCAGCCAGACATAACAAAGTTTGATTTACATTGGAAAAATGGCAATGAGGCGATCATTAAGGACATTCAACTTGCTTTGGTGGGTGAACATAATGTTCAAAACGCATGCGGTGCGGCGGCGATTGCTTATGATTTAGGTGTAGAACCGCAATGTATTAAAGAAGCTTTGGAAAATTTCCAAGGCGTGAAACGTCGCTTTACAAAAACGGGCGAAGTGGCAGGGATTACGATCATTGATGATTATGGGCATCACCCCACTGAAATTCGCGCGGTGTTAAAAGCAGCGCGTCAATCCATTGCCAATCGTGATGATGCCAAAGTGATTGCGGTGATGCAACCGCACCGTTACACACGACTACGTGATCATTTTTCCGATTTTTGTACCTGTATGCATGATGCAGACTTGGTCTATATTTCAAATGTTTATGAAGCTAATGAAGCGCCAATAGAAGGTTATAACCGTGATAGCTTGGTGGATGGTTTGCGCGAGGCAGGGCATAGAGATGCGCATGCTTTAAATGCACCAAGTGATTTACCTGACATTATCCGTCAAAATGCGAAACAAGGCGACATTGTGATGTTTTTAGGGGCGGGTTCTGTTTCTACATGGGCGAATGAATTACCGACTAAATTGGCAAAACTATTTCCTAATGTGGCATGAATAAAAACATTCAACCCATTGAAGAATTTAAAAATTTAAAAGGTCGTATAAATATTAATACACCTCTGGCATCAAGCACTTGGTTTCAAGTTGGCGGTCCAGCGGATTATATTTATAAACCTACGAACCAAGAAGATTTAATTAGTTTTCTTAATCAACTCCCTGAAAACACTGATGTATTACCATTAGGCGTGGGATCAAACGTGATTATCCGTGATGGTGGCTATCGTGGCGCGGTGATTAAATTGGGTCGAAATTTTAATTTTGTTGAACATGAGAATGACGCGTTGTCCGTTGGCGCCGCGACATTGGATATTAATTTGGCAAAAACCGCAGCTGAAAAAGGTATGGCTGGATTGTCATTTATGGCAGGTATCCCTGGAACTTTGGGCGGCGCGGTGTGTATGAATGCGGGGGCTTATCATGGGGAGACAAAAGATTTCTTGGCGGCGATTGATATCATCGTCAAGGAAGATGATGTTTGGGCTTCAAAAACATTTAAGCGCGATCAGATTGATATGCAGTATCGCCATACGGACTTGCCTGATCAAGCTATTGTCACGAAAGCTGTTTTCAAAGGCATGGAAGAGCGTGCGCCAGAATTACTGAATCAAGAGATAGAAGAGATTCAAAAACGCCGTGCGGAAACGCAACCCATTCGCGAAAAAACGGGGGGCAGTACGTTTGCCAATCCATCAGTTGAAGATTTGATAAAAGCAGATATTTCTCTCGATATGAAAACATGGCAATTAATCGATGCTGTGGAAGGGCGCGGTTACCGCGTGGGCGGTGCTCATTTTAGTGAAAAACATTGTAATTTTTTGATCAATGATGGCACGGCAACGGCCAATGATATTGAGAAATGTGGCGAAGATATCAAATCAAGAGTTTACAGCCGATTCGGCCTTACGTTACGATGGGAGATCAAGCGAATCGGCGATTCGTAAATTGATTCACATCTTAAGGCGCTTATTCTAGCGCAAAGCTATACGGGGTAAGGGCTAGAGCTAATGGCTAAAACAGTTGCAGTTTTAAAGGGGGGGTGGTCTTCAGAAAGACCCGTCTCACTTGAAAGTGCCAAAAACATTGAAAAAGCACTCCAAGAATGCGGTTATGATGTTAAACCTGTTGATGTTGTTAAAGATTTGTCACAATTAATCAAAAACTTATATCCAAAACCTGATGTAGTCTTTAATGCATTGCATGGACCAGGCGGAGAAGATGGCGTTATACAATCCGTATTGGAGATGATGGATATACCTTATACGCATTCAGGCGTTCAAGCATGCGCAGTGTGTATGGATAAAATAATTACAAAAGCACTTGTCAATTCTATTGGTGTGCATTGCGCTGATCATAAAATTATGACGCTTGCTAAAGCCAAGCAAGGCATTGATTTTCCAAAACCATTTGTTGTTAAGCCTTATAATGAAGGTTCTTCTTTTGGAGTGAGTATTGTCCACGAAGGCGAAGAATTTGATGTCTCGTCGTGGGCATACGGAGACACATTAATGATTGAGGCTTATATTCCAGGGCGAGAGCTTACGGTGGCTGTTTTAGATGGCGTGCCTCAAACTGTCACTGAGCTTGTTGTCCATAAAGGGTTTTATGATTACAAAGCCAAATACCAAGACATGCGCACACAGCATATTTTACCTGCAGACATACCAAAAGATATTTTTGATTTAGCAATGACGTGGACAAAAAATGCTTATGAGGTTTTAGGCTGTCGATCACTCGCGCGCGCAGACTTTCGCTACGATGATTCAAAACAAGGCCGTTCTGCATTGGTGTTTTTAGAAATGAACACGCACCCTGGGTTTACGAGAACATCACTTGCTCCTGAGCAATGCGCCCTTAATGGCTTAAGTTTTAATGCCTTGTGTGATCATATGGTTAAGAATGCACGACTTGATTATGCGGTGGTAGCATGACGCATATCTTAAACCGCCTTATTAATCTGCGTTTGCTGTTTTCAGCACTGGGGAAATCAAGCGCGTGCCGTAAATCAATTTTGGCTTTAACGATATTGGCTTTTATTGGCACGTGCGGTTTTGGATTGTTGGCTGTCTCAAAAAACAGTTACCAAAAAATTGAAGATGTGGTGGTACGTGCCCTTGATTGGCGTATCAATAATATTGATGTGCGGGTTGCGGGCACTGAAAAAATTGATATAGGCGAAATTATTGATCAAGCGGGACTTGAGGAAGGTGCGTATATAAATCGCATTCGCTGGGCTTCATTAACCGAGGATCTTAAAAAGAATCCAAGAATACAAAATGCCACGATTATCAGACCAGCGCCTGATAAAGTGATAATTATGATCACGCCGTCTAATATCATCGCGCGCATAAACGAGCATGATTGGCATGACAACAAAACACCATTAGTAAAGCGCCAAAGTGTTCTAATCGATCAAGCGGGTCAAAAAATTCGGGTGACACCGCGCGAACAAGATAAGGCGCTCATTGGTATTTCGGGGCGGCAAGTTTTTGATCATGTGGATCAGTTCTGGGGGCTTTTAATGGCCGAGCCAAGCATCGCTCAAAATACAGATAAGATTGAACTTGTGGGAAAAAGACGTTGGGATATCACACTTAGAAACGGTGTGATGGTCAAATTGCCAGAGCGTGAAACGGGGCTTGCGTTGCGACGCTTGTCCATGATGATTGATGATCGCATGGTTGATATGGCCAGTGTGACCGTTATTGATTTACGCGCTCATGATCGCGCCTTTGTGGAATATAAAAAAGATAAAAGGATGATTGATGCGGCGCAGGGCTAAGGGTGAAATATTAGCGGCGCTTGATATTGGCAGCTCAAAAGTGGCGTGCTTCGTAGGACGTGTCATGGAAGATAATGGACCAATTGAAGTGGTTGGCGTTGGTCATCAGGCTTCACGTGGTATCAAGGCGGGGAGGATTGTTGATTTGGCCCTCGCTGAACAATCAGTGTTGCAAGCGGTGCATGCCGCAGAAACCATGGCCGCCGAACAATTAAATGGATTTCCACTGCGCTCTGTTATTGTGAATATCGCAGGGACGTATGCCCATACGCGCACGTCATCTGTGGATGTGACTATTGGTGGTCACGAGGTCACAGAGAACGATATTCGAAAAGCGGTATATCATGCTCAAGATGAGCTTTTAAAAGAACAGCCCGACTGGCCACTCGTTCATACTATGCCCTCCAATTATATGATTGACGGGAAGCGCGGAATTTTAAACCCCATAGGTCTTTATGCGGATCACTTGCGCGTTGATGTGAATTTCACGCACACCGTGGCCAATGATTTTAATTCCATTAGGCAATGTTTGTCCCGTGCGCGTTTAGGGCTTTCGGGATTGTGTTTGGATTCTTATGCATCTGCCGCGAGCACTATGGTTGAGGATGAAATCATGCTCGGCTCAGTTCTTATTGATATGGGCGCAGGGCACACAAGTTTTTCAGTGTTCCAAGATGGCATTATGACGGCATCTGGCTCCATTCCTTTGGGCGGTCAAAACGTCACCAACGATATTGCGGCAGGCTTAAACGTGTCGATTGCCAATGCTGAGCGTTTAAAAACTGTGTACGGCGCGGCGCTATCAACGGGCAGTGATGACAATGAATTAATCGAGTTACAACCCCTTGGCGAAGAAGATGATGTGCCGCCTCAAAACTTATCGCGCTCAGCCCTTATCGCTATTATGCAACCGCGTCTTGAAGAAATATTTGAACTCGTCCGCGCTAAATTAGATGGCAGTGGATCCGATGTTGGTCGATCGGTGCGCCGTGTTATTTTAACAGGAGGTGGCGCGCAAATGCCTGGTATACGCGACCTGACCCATATGATTCTAGACCGGCCCGTGCGTGTTGGTAAACCAGGACGGATCACAGGATTGCCAGACGCGGTGAGCTCTCCAGCCTTTGCAACAACGTGCGGAATGCTCGTGTATTTATATGATCATCCTGAATTAGACGCCGAATTAATCAAGAATAAAGGCTATACGAAACGCGGTGGAATGGTGTCTCGTGTCAAAGAATGGATCAACGAATATTGGTAACTTGAATGTTTCTGATGATCTTTCAATATGTTATTTCGACACTCACATATATGAAGTACGTTACGCGTCAAAATGCCTTTTGAAACACCACATAAACAATCAATTTATAAGGTCTGTGGATAATTAAGTGCACAAATATATTAAGTCTTTCACGATTTTCCTTTCATCTTCATAGTGAGCATAATAATATGAAAGACGAATCAAAAGGTTTACGCTGATTTGCGAAGTCTTTTTTAAAATTTTTGAGTCTAACGCTCTGGGAGAAAAAAATATGATTAACGTTCGCATCCAACCTGAAATTTCTCAAGAAGCACGTCTTGCCCCGCGTATTGCGGTTATCGGCGTCGGAGGAGCGGGCGGTAATGCGGTTAATAATATGATCGAAACCAATCTCCAAGGCGTTGAATTTATTGTTTGTAATTCTGATGCGCAGGCACTAGAGCACTCTAAAGCAAGCAAGAAAGTACAACTTGGTGAAACAGTCACCAATGGGTTGGGCGCTGGATCACGTCCCGATGTAGGACGCGCCGCTGCCGAAGAAAATATTGGCGATTTAATGGATTTATTAGAAGGCGTTAATATGGTCTTCATCACCGCTGGTATGGGCGGGGGAACAGGAACAGGCGCAGCGCCGATTATTGCCGAAGCCACACGCGCTAAAGGTATTTTAACGGTTGGTGTTGTCACTAAGCCATTCCATTTTGAAGGCGCACACCGTATGCGCTCTGCCGAAGATGGTCTTAAGAACATGGAATCAGTGGTTGATACATTGATTGTCATTCCTAACCAAAATCTATTCCGCATTGCGAACGAGAAAACGACATTCAACGAAGCCTTTAGAATGGCTGATGGTGTGTTGCAATCTGGCGTTCGCGGTGTCACTGATCTGATGGTGATGCCTGGCCTTATCAATCTTGACTTTAATGACATCCGTAACGTCATGGAAGAAATGGGCAAAGCCATGATGGGCACAGGCGAGGCTGAAGGTGAAGGACGCGCAGTCAAAGCCGCCGAAGCTGCGGTTAACAATCCATTGCTTGATGATGTGTCTATGAAGGGCGCTCGCGGTGTTATCATTAACATCACTGGTGGCTATGACATGACATTGTTTGAAGTTGATGAGGCGTGTAATCACATACGCGATGAAGTTGATCAAAACGCCAATATCATTTTTGGCTCTACATTTGATGACAATCTTGAGGGCACGATGCGCGTGTCTGTAGTTGCCACAGGTATTGACCAACCTATGAGCGCACGCGGTACAACCACAAATTCGCAAGGGATTTCAGCGCGTGTAAGAACGCTCTCTGACACCAGCACTCAAGAAGAACAGTCACCTGTCGCGCCTAAATCATCACTTGCCAGTCAAACGGTACAACCTTATGCGGCGCGTGATGCGGTTAAGTCACAAGACTCAGATGCTAATTATACACCAACTGTGAAAACGCCTGAGAGTGGTTATACCATTCCGAGTGCACCAGCCGAAAATTTGGAGAATAATGTTCCTGAATTGCCTTTGATGAAAGACACGGCGGATCAAGACACATCATCTGATGAGTTTAAATTAACGGCACAGCCAACCACCACAGCACATGAGGCAGTTAGAAATACGGCAAAATCTTTTCCTCAAGTTCAAGAAACATCATACAATGAGCCTGCGCCAACAAGACGTCCAGCGTCATTGTTTGAAAAATTGAAAAGCACTATTTTGCCAGATCATGACACTGATCACACGCCAGCTCGTGGTCGTGCGCCCTCTGTTGGTGGTCAACAAACAACGTTAAAAGTTGAGGCCACACCAGATCGTGCGCCTGTTGTTCAAGAAGAGACTGATGATCTTGACATCCCAGCGTTTTTAAGACGTCAGGC
>JBBKXB010000003.1:0-26137 GCA_037969255.1 Bdellovibrionales bacterium
AAGTGATTTTAATGGTGTACGGGTTGGCCCATAACATGGATGGGTGCGTCACCCGCGCCCCATACATAGATCGCTACGAATAAGAACAGCCATACAACATCCACGAAATGCCAATACCATGCCGCGGCTTCAAAACCGAAATGGTCTTTGGCTGTGAAATCACCACGGCGTGAGCGCATCCAAATCACGAACAAGAATATTGTACCGATGATCACATGAAACCCATGAAAACCCGTGGCCATGAAAAAGGCCGATGAGAAAATACCATCTTTAAAGCCAAATGGTGAATGCGCGTATTCATACGCTTGGAAGCCTATAAATATAGCCCCTAAAAGCACGGTCACGCCCAACGCTTTTGAGGCTTCTTTCATCTTACCATCAATCATTTCGGCGTGCGCCCAAGTGACTGTGCACCCAGAAAGTAGCAAAATCATAGTCATTAATAACGGGAGATCAAGTGGGTCAATAACCGTTACGCCTTCGGGTGGCCAAATGCCACTGGCAGGATACAAAGCAGCCGAAAAAAACGCCCAGAAAAACGCAAAAAAGAACATCACTTCAGAAGCAATAAAGAGCACCATGCCGTAACGGAAACCGACTTTGGCAATGGGTGAATGCGCTTTTTCAATCACGCCTTCATTCACCACGTCACGCCACCAGCCATACATACAGCCCAAAATACCGAACACACCAGGCGCGATGAACCAAATATTGGCCTCAACGCCCAACACAGGTTGCTCGTGCATAAACATGATCATACCAAGGAAAAACAGCCCCGCTGCCATTGCCGCCAATAATGGCCAAGCCGATGGATTAACCAAATGATAGGGATGCGGTTTACCAGAGGATTCGTATTTAATGATTTCTGACATGGTTTAAATAACTTTCTTATAAATTAATTCGTTACGGGATTATATCCTGCCTCAATAGCCTCGTCTAGCTGAGATGAGTCCGCGGGATAAAAAACATAGGATAAAGTGATGATTTTAACGTCTTGCATTTCTTCATCTTCGGTAAATTCGGGGTCGATATAAAACTCAATAGGGAAATTCTCGGATTGCCCAGGGGCAAGCGTTTGACGCGCAAAACAAAAACACTGCGTTTTATTGAAATACTTGGCCGCCTTGGCAGGTGTCACATTATAAACAGCTGTACCCGTTGATACGCCTGAGCCTTCATTTTTGCCCTTATAGCCCACTAAATTACTGACACCAACTTGGACGTTGATCTTTTTTTGAAGAGGTTTGAACGACCATGCCAAATCATCATTGACGCGCGATGTGAATTGTACCAAAACTTCACGTTCTCGTGCATCATCAGGAGTGGCAGCCTCTTTTAAAATGTTAGGCGTGCCATCCCAGCCCGTGACCTGACAAAACATGCGATAGGCAGGCACAGCCGCAAAGCTCATCCCAATCATAAAGACCACAAACAAACCGATATAAGCCAATAATTTTTGATTTTTAGTCATGAATATTTTTTGAACCAAAGGTTCATTGCGGATAAGGCTTCATCCATATTTCCTAGGCGAGTAAAACAGTGGTCAGCATCTTCAACTACGACCAGTTTTTTTGTGCAGTCCAAGCTATCAAAAACGCCTTTATATGCAGGTGTTTTTAGACTCTCCGCGGCATGTAAAACAAGCGAAGGCGCTTTAATCTGTTTTGCTAGATTTTTTGATTCATCTAATGTTTGGTTGAGGCCTTCTTTATACATAGCCTCACCAATATTGACTGATATACCCCAGTTCACTGTGGGCTTACCATCAATGATGATCGCTTCATTTTCCCAGATTGTGGCTGTTGAAAATGAGCTATCCCAAAATACCAACGCATCAGCATCAGGATTAGCGTGTAATATTGTCATTCCACCATAACTATGCCCTGCCACGCCAATCCATTTATAACTATCTTTTGATTTTACATAGTCAATGGTTGTGTTAAGGTCATTAGCGTGGATGGCGAGTGTTGTGTTTTCCAATTTGCGGGCGTCTTTTTGAGCACCGTAAAGATTGAACCTAAATACATCGTACCCTTGCTTTGCAAAACGGTACGCCGTTTTGATCAGATGCTGTTCATCCATATGCCCCGTTAAACCATGCACCAGTATTAACGCCTTACTTGAGCCACCTTCAGGTCCATTGATAAGGCCATATATGGTTTGATCATCATCAGTTATAATTGAGAAATCTTTTTCAATCATTTCAAGCGACGGCCATTTTCACAATGGTGATCCCAAATATGATGACAATCCACAGCACTATGAGGCCTAGAATGAGCCAGTTTTTACGTTTTTTATCGTCAGAAAGTGGCATGATCAAGTAATATCCCTAAGAAAATTGCAAAGAGCCAGAGCACGGAAAATCCGAAACTGGCCTTAGCTTGTTTAAATTGATTGATAGGCTCGCGCATAACTTTGAAACAACTCAAGATATAAATCGCTGTTAAAATGCCTGCACCAATTCCAAAAATTGGTGACAACCACCCTATATAAACGGGGTAGAGCACGAGCGCCAGTAATGGGAGTGCCGTAAAGAAGATGGCTTTGCGCGTAAAATTATGCCCTTTTGTAACTGGTAACATAGGCACACCTGCTTTGGCGTAATCATCCGCTGTCCATAAAGACAAGGCCCAAAAATGAGGTGGTGTCCAAAAGAAGATGAGCGCAAACATCCAAACCGCTTGCCAATCAAATGTGCCTGTGGCCACAACCCAGCCTATCATTGGAGGGAAAGCCCCCGCCGCGCCGCCAATCACAATGTTTTGATCGGTTGAGCGTTTGAGATAAATCGAGTAAATCACACTATAAAAGAAGTTCGCAAAAGCTAATAAGGCTGCAGCTTGCCAATTGGCGGCGAGCGCCATCACAAGCACGGATAAAACTGTGACCACCAAGCCAAAGCCTAATGCTTCGCTAGGATCAATGCGCCCTGCTGGTAGTGGACGGTTCTCGGTGCGTTTCATCAGTTTGTCAATATCGCGATCTATCCAGCAATTAATCGCACCCGCCGCACCCGCGTTAAACGCCAAAGCCACCATCGCCACGATACCCAATAAAGGATGGATATTAACAGGCGCAACCAGCATACCGATCACACCAGAAAACACCACGAGCGACATAACTTTTGGCTTTAGCAAGCTAAAGTAATCACTGATTGATGCTGGCGTGCAAACGGCCACAGACATTACGATAAAATATCATCCTTTGATGGTGGGACATTTTTAGCCCCTGGTGCGTTGCCAAGGTTAGTCCCAACTTCGACGCCAGCCACTTGAGGTTGGATATCAAATTGATGGAACGGTGGTGGGCTTGGAAGTGTCCACTCTAATGTCATCACATTATCGCCCACATTCCAATAATTGGCCTCGCAACGGCGACCAAAGAATTGTGTATAAAGCGCAACAAATACAAACCAAATGGCGGCACCAAATGAAATATACGCGCCGTATGATGACACCATATTCCAAAATGCATACGCATCAGGATAATCAATGTAACGGCGCGGCATACCCGCAAGCCCGAGGAAATGTTGTGGGAAGAATGTTAAATTAACACCTATGAATGTCATCCAAAAATGTACGCACCCCATCCATTCAGGATATTGGCGGCCTGTCATTTTACCAACCCAATAATAATACCCAGCGAACAAGGCAAACACTGCGCCCAGAGACAATACGTAATGGAAATGCGCCACAACGTAATATGTATCATGGAGGACTGTATCAATCCCAGCATTCGCCAATACAACGCCCGTTACACCGCCAAGAGTAAACAAGAAGATAAACCCTATTGCCCATAGCATCGGTGTTTTAAAGCTAATGGATCCGCCCCACATGGTCGCAAGCCAAGAGAATATTTTAATCCCCGTTGGTACGGCAATGATCAATGTTGCCACCGTAAAGTAAGCCCTTGTGTCAACTGAAATACCCGTCGTGAACATATGATGCGCCCACACAATAAAGCCTACAAAACCAATCGCAACCATAGCCACAACCATTTCCATGTAGCCAAAAACAGGTTTTTTAGAGAATGTTTGTACGATTTGAGAGACAATACCAAACGCTGGCAAAATCATGATGTACACTTCTGGGTGACCAAAAAACCAGAACAAATGCTGGAATAATATTGGGTCACCGCCGCCCTCTGGATTAAAGAACGCTGTACCAAAGTTACGATCTGTTAGGAGCATTGTGATCGCTCCACCAAGTACAGGCACGGCGAGCAGCAACAAGAAAGCTGTGACGAGCATACCCCATACAAACAAAGGCATACGGAACAAGGTCATGCCAGGGGCACGCATATTAAAGATCGTTGTTATAAAGTTTGCCGCACCAAGAATGGAGGATGCGCCCGCCAAATGGAGCGCAAATATCGCCATATCGACCGCCATACCAGGGTGACCAAGGCTAGAGGATAGTGGCGGATAAATCGTCCACCCTGTCCCTGCACCAGCGCCAACAAAGGCCGAGGCTAGCAATAAAAAGAAGGCTGGCACCAAAAGCCAAAAAGATATGTTGTTTAATCTCGGGAAAGCCATATCGGGCGCACCAATCATAAGAGGCACAAACCAGTTACCAAAACCACCAATAAGCCCTGGCATCACCACAAAGAAAACCATAATCAAACCATGCGCCGTGATAAACATATTCCACATTTGACCATCTGGATTACCAGCGTCATCCATAAGGAATTGAACACCAGGATCTTGAAGTTCCATACGCATCATCACCGAAAATGCACCGCCGATGATACCAGCGATGATTGAGAAGATGATATAAAGCGTACCAATGTCTTTATGGTTGGTGGAATAAAACCAACGTTTGAAAAAACTCGGTGTGTGAGCGTCGTGTGCGTGATCAGACATTATTAATAAACTTCCTTTATTCTACCAGTGAAATGGGTTGCTTGAAGCGATTTTTATGGGCGCTTCATTATCATTGAGCGCGCTGAATTTTTCTTTGGCTGTTAACACCCAAGCATTATAATCTTCTTGAGAAACGACTTTGATTTCGATGGGCATATACGCATGACCTGTCCCACAAATCTCAGAACATTGACCATAGAATGTGCCAATTTTAGTGGCCTTGAACCATGTTTCGTTAAGCCTCCCTGGCACCGCGTCCTTTTTGATACTAAACGCTGGGATCGCAAAAGCGTGCAAAACATCCCCCGCCGTTGTTAAAATTTGAACTGTGCTATCAACAGGAACCACGAGAGCATTATCAACAGAAAGCAAACGCACTTGCCCTGCGTCTTTATCAATTTCTTTTTCTGGGATCATATACGATAAAAATGAAATTTCTTCATTGGGGTACTCATAGCCCCAATACCATTGGTAGCCTGTGGCTTTAATGGTGATGTCTGGCTCTGGTGTTTTACCCTCGTAATACATGAGGCGGAATGAAGGGATCGCAATCACGACCAATATAAGAACAGGGATAATCGTCCAAAGACGTTCCCAAAATTTGTTGTGCGTGAATGTGGCTGGCACTGGGTTGGCTTTGTCATTATAGCGAAAAGCAATCCAGATGATGAGACCCAACACCAACAAAGTGATTAATGTGATAACCCATAACAACATGGTATGAAAATCGTGGACTTTGTAAGCAAAGGTTGAGGCAGCCTCTTGAAATCCCAATTGCTTATCGTGAGCAATACCAAGCGCTTCTGTTTGCGCGACAGCTTGTGATGACAAACCTGCAAACATTAATGTTAAAAATCCAAATATTTTATTCATATTATTATTATCCATGCGTTGTTTTTGAATCTGCTATGTTCTAGCGCATTGAAGTGTAAATCTGCAAGCCTTCAATGGCAAGTGCCCGTGTTATTTTATGCAACTTAATTGTGGTTTAAACTTTCTGCGCGAGGTAGAGCCAATCCCACCCAATATCGGCATTGGCTTTGGGTAAAAATATTGTCGCATCGTAAGGTGCACGCACAGCCTCTTGCCCCTCATATTGGAACAAGGCTGCGCCTTCTTTAACACCTGAAAAGTTTTTCCACGGCTTTGATAGCGCGCCTTCATATTCTTTGCGATACATTTTCTTAAGGTGAAATATAGACGGTTTGGTGGGGAATCGCGCTTTAGGATAGTGAACCAAATCAAAAAATCGTAAAGCTCGCGTCAAATAACGATAGGCCATTTTATCGGCTTCTTTGGATTTATTTTGACCACATTCAAGCGTTAAACACGTCTTACCCAAACGTGTTGCATAGCCTTCGGTGCTAATTTCTGCGCCATCGGGTGGATAAATATCATCCCATCCCCTAACAATGTGAGCAACGTTCATAGCTTTAACCCAGTTGAGATTGTCTGATTTCTCGCAAAATACGTAGGGCAATGTGGGTGCCGTTGTCGAATGAATATCCAAAATATGATCAGCGTCATCAAACAAAGGCACGAGCATATTGGCAATGCGCTTTTCATAGCTGTCAGGATTGTCGTGGGGTTCGAACACTCGATTTAAATTATCTTCAATATAGCGTTTATCCATGCGTGATGCCCTTGGATTGGCACATGGCACGAAGGTGATTTGACCGCTTAGTACCTTTTTTTTACCGCTATCGAGATCGCTCATGACACGCTCTATTGCCCGCTTCCCGCACGACTCTGTGCCATGGATTTGACCAAGCACAAGTAAATGCACACCAGCCACATCACTTTTATATCTTTTAATCTCTGGCAAATCATCACGCATAAAAACAGTATAAATAATTGACATCCCCCGTAAACCTATTAAAACAGGCGGTATGAGCACACAATATATATATACGATCCAAGATTTATCCAAAAAATACTCAGGCGGCAAAGAGGTCATCAAAAACCTTTATTTGAGTTTCCTCCCCGATGCCAAAATCGGTATTGTTGGCCCAAACGGGTCAGGTAAATCAACATTGCTAAAGATCATGGCAGGCGTTGAAACTGAATTTACGGGTGAAGCCTATCCCGCCAAATGGGCGAATATTGGTTATCTCGCGCAAGAACCCGAGCTTGAAGCAGGATTAAGCGTTCAAGAAAATGTGATGCTGGCCTTCGAAGACATGTCTGAGAAAATCGCGCGTTTCAATCAAATTGGTCTCGAAATGGCCGAAGCGCCTGATAATATGGATGAACTTCTTGAGGAAATGACAGAACTCCAAGACGCGATTGACGCGGGCAATGGTTGGGAACTCGATAATCAATGCGAAATTGCAATGGAAGCGTTGCGTTGTCCCCCCGGTGATAGCGCCGTTGACAATCTATCGGGCGGTGAAAAACGCCGTGTGGCCTTGTGCCGTCTTCTATTAGAGGCACCAAATTTGTTACTCCTTGATGAGCCAACAAACCATTTGGACGCCGAGAGTGTGACTTGGTTACAAACCTATTTGTCCAATTACAAAGGCTCCGTGGTGATGATCACCCATGATCGTTACTTCCTTGATAACGTCACAGGCTGGATTTTAGAAATGGATCGCGGGCAAGGCATACCATACGAGGGTAATTATTCCACGTACTTAGAGAAAAAAGCCAAACGTATTGCCCAAGAAGATCGTGAAGATGTAGCGCGTCAACGCACTGTGAACCGCGAACTTGAATGGATGCAAAAATCTCCTAAAGCCCGCCAAGCTAAATCAAAAGCCCGTATCAGCGCCTATGATCAGTTGGTTACTGACAGTGAAAAACGTAGCGATTACAAAGGCGTTCAAATCCAAATCCCAACACCGCCACGCCTCGGTGGTAAAGTGCTTGAGGTTAAAAATCTCACAAAAGCCTATGGCGACAAACTGCTCATTGAAAACCTCACATTCAATCTACCTGCGGGTGGTATCGTGGGTATCATCGGTCCCAACGGTGCGGGTAAATCAACATTGTTTAAAATGATCACAGGCAATGAAACACCTGATGAAGGCTCTCTCACTTTAGGCGATACAGTAAAATTATCTTACGTTGACCAATCACGTGATGCGCTTGGTTCAGACCACAATGTATGGGAAGAAATTTCTGGCGGATCAGATTTGATCATGCTCGGTGAACGCGAAGTGAACAGCCGTGCTTACGTCGCAGGATTTAATTTCCGTGGCCCCGACCAACAAAAGAAAGTTGGTAAATTATCGGGCGGTGAACGTAACCGCGTGCATTTGGCTAAAATGCTCAAAGATGCAGGAAACTTATTATTGCTTGATGAACCGACAAACGATTTGGACACTGAAACATTGGCAGCGCTCGAAGATGCGCTTGAAACCTATGCAGGGTGCGCGGTGATTATATCTCATGATCGCTGGTTCTTGGATCGTCTTGCCACACATATCTTGGCCTTTGAAGGCGATAGTCATGTGGAATGGTTTGAAGGCAATTTTGAAGCCTATGAAGAAGACCTCAAGCGCCGCAAAGGCAAGGCCGCCGACCAACCAACACGCATAAAGTATAAACCACTTAGCCGCGTGGCTTAAAAAAAACACTTGCTATAATAAAACTATTATGGCATTAAGTCTCTATGAGTATAAATAGAAAAGAAGGGCAACAAGCCCGAGACGATTACGCCACAGCTGTTAATGAACATTATGGGCTAAGTATTGACGCTCCAGAAGGTAGATCAGGGCAACCTAGAGCACGCCATCAAGATGGAACGTCTATAAAGTTTTCAGGAAATTTACCCAAAAATCGTAACCCCTTAAGACGAAGATAGTAATCTTCACCTTGTAAGAAATAACTTATACCTGCTATTGATGAGGTATGAGCAAAAAGATTACACACATCATGCCTGACTACACGTCCATTTTGGTTGTAGGTAGTAGCACGACGTTTGGTGCTTACGATGAAGAAGGGTTTGGTTGGGTGGCACGCTTTAATAGAATGCTTGCGAAATCGCACCAAAATAAACGGTTTATTTGTATCAATGCTGGCGTAAGCGGGCATACCACGCGCGACGCTAATATGAATCTTATTAATAATCACGGATTACACGAGCCAAAATATGTTATTCTTGCCATCGGAACCAATGACTCCCTTGTCTGTGAAGGATTAAAACCTGAAACTGCATTATTAAGCAGAACAGACAGCATTAATAGTTATCAAAACATTATTCATTATTGCCAACAAAATAACCTTGAACTTCTTATTCAAGGTCCTCAGCCCGTAGAACTAGAAACAGTGCGTTTCAAGGCGCACGACGACAGTATCCCAGGACATACGAGTTTCCGATACGATAACGAAGCATTAAGAATGCAAAATGATGATCTTGAAGCACTGTGCAAGCGCGAAAATGTTTCTTTTCTGCGTATTTTTGAGGACTGGCAATCACGCGAAGGGCTTTGGACAGATGGACTACATCCCAATGCTAAAGGCCATCAATTATGGGCTGAACAGGTATACAAAAAGTTTGTTTCGCTCTATCTATAGATCATGACCAAAAAACTTTATCTTCTTGATGCTTCTGGATTTATATTTCGAGCGTATCATGCCTTGCCACCATTAACACGCAAAGATGGCACGCCAATCGGCGCGGTTATGGGTTTTTGTAATATTTTATATAAATTATTATCTGAAGTTGACGCAACGCATATAGGCATTATCTTTGATACAAAACACAAGAATTGGCGTCATAATATTTACAACGATTACAAAGCCAATCGACCGCCCCCCCCCGAGGACTTAATCCCGCAATTTGAAATCATACGTGAGGCCACGCGCGCCTTTGGATTTGACCCAATAGAGCTTGAAGGGTTCGAGGCGGATGACCTTATTGCGCGTTATGCCTGTGATGGCAAAGAACAAGGGTTTGATGTTACCATTGTAAGCTCTGACAAAGATTTAATGCAACTCATCGGACCCAATATTGTGATGATGGACCCGATTAAAAACGTAATTTTAAGCGATGATGCGGTCATGAAAAAGTTTGGCATACTGCCCAACAAAGTTGTTGATGCTCAATCACTTATCGGCGATTCCACAGACAATATTCCAGGCGTTCCAGGCATTGGCCCCAAAACGGCCGCCGAGCTCATCAATCAATATGGTGATCTGGACACAATCCTTGCCAGCACCGATGAAATCACTAAACCAAAACTGAAACAAAACCTCATTGAGTTTGCCGACCAAGCGCGCATGTCACGCAAACTCGTAACGTTGTCATGTGACGCGCCTATTCCGCGCGAGATTAACGATCTAACAAAACCACATTGGGACAGTGATGAATTGCGCGCATTTTTACAAACCAACGGGTTCAAATCACTCCTTAATCGTATCGGCATGTCACCTGAAAATCACAGCAATGCCGTGTCACAAAATGGCGAGCCCACCACAGATATAATAGATTTTACACAGTATAAATTAATCAATGATATGAATAAGTTAAAAGAGTATATCAATAATATAAAATCGACTGGCACTCTAGCTTTTGACACTGAGACAACACATTTAACGCCCGCCAAAGCTGACCTTGTTGGCATATCTTTGTGCTATGAATTGGGTAAAGCGTGTTACATTCCTCTCGGTCATAAAAATGACAGCGGACAACTTTTTGATGATGGTGCGGACATTGTTCAATTAAATGAAAAAGACGTGATGAACGCACTAAGAGATGTATTACAAGATCCATCCGTGATGAAGATCGCGCATAACGCCAAATACGACCTGCAATTTTTTGATCGCCATGACATCAGTTTTCAATCGCTTGATGATACAATGCTCATATCTTACACACTAGATGGTGGTAGCACACGCCATGGCTTAGATGAACTTTCTCGAAACCTTCTTAATCATACCAATATTACTTATGAATCTGTCGCGGGTAAAAAAGGCAACTTTGCGCATGTGAAACCTGAGGACGCACTCAATTATGCAGCAGAAGATGCGGATGTCACCCTTGCGCTTTGGCATCACTTAAAACCACGATTACTGGTCGAAAAACAAGTTGGCTTATATGAACAAATTGAACGCCCCCTCGCCCCCATTATTGCTGGTATGGAATCGGCAGGTATTAAACTTGATACGAGCTATCTGAAATCTCTCGAGAACGAATTCTCCTTAAAAGCCAATGCGTTAGAAGAAGAAATTTATAAAGCGGCGGAAGGACGATTCTTGCTGTCCTCTCCCAAACAATTGGGAGAAGTTCTTTTTGAACGGCTTGAATTATCGGGAGGTAAGAAAACGAAATCGGGACAATGGGCGACGGGCGCTGATCTCATGGAAAAATTGGCGCGCGATACGGGGCACATCGTTCCCACCAAAATTTTGGAATGGCGACAACTGACTAAATTAATCTCCACCTATACACGCGCACTTTGTGAGATCGTCAATGATCGCACGGGACGCGTGCACACCAGTTATAATCTGGCGGCGACCGCCACGGGTCGCCTCGCGTCCAATGATCCCAATATCCAAAATATTCCGATACGCACTGAAGAAGGTCGTAAAATCCGCAACGCGTTTATAGCCGATACTGGCCATAGTTTGATATCGGCGGATTATTCTCAAGTGGAATTACGCTTGATCGCCGAGATTGCCGATGTCAAAGGCTTGAAACAAGCGTTTCTATCTGGGCAAGACATTCACTCTTACACCGCGCGCCAAGTATTTGATATCCCAGAAAGCGCGGAATTACCGCCCGAAAAACGCTATGCCGCAAAAGCCATTAATTTTGGTATTATCTATGGTCAATCGGCCTTTGGGTTGGCAGGCGCGCTCAATATTGGACGCGGCGATGCCAAAGATTTCATTGATGCCTATTTCAATCGATACCCTGAGATCCAAAGTTACATGGAAGACATTAAAGTCACGGCGCGTACCAATAATTATGTGGAAACATTGTTTGGACGCAGATGTTGGATCAATGGCATTAACGATAAAAACGGTATGATCCGCGCTGGCGCAGAACGTCAGGCTATAAACGCGCCGATTCAAGGGTCGGCAGCTGATGTCATCAAAATGGCGATGATTGCCGTTGATCGCGCCAACTTACCAGCGCGTATGCTTCTTCAAGTCCACGATGAATTAATATTAGAAGTTGAGGATAGCAAAGCCGAAACTGTGGCCAAGCAATTAACCGATATCATGGAAAATGTGGTGTCTCTGTCCATTCCATTGGTCGCCGAAGCTGGTATTGGTAAAAATTGGAATGATGCTCACTGATTAAGTTTAGATAATCCTGCAATAACGGCTGTCTCAGAACGGAGAATAGCTTTACCCAAATCAAACCCTTCACACTGCGCAGTTAATAGCTCAATTTCATGCTCCGTCCAACCACCAGCTGGGCCAATAAAAAGAGCTATTTCACTCGCACTTTGAATTTTTGATGATTGTTCGTCTATACGCTCAATGGCAGCAATTTTAGTGCCCTTAGCATTCTTCAGCGCTTCTTCCAAATAAGTTGGTTTATGAATGGTTGGAATATCAAACCGTTCAGATTGCTCCACGGCTTCTATCATCCACGCACGTGTCTTATCCTCGTTAATCTTACGAAATTGTGCGCGCTCTGTGATAAGCGGTGTATAGCTGGCAATACCAAGTTCAGACGCCTTTTCAATCATAAAATGCATACGATCTTTGGATGTTGGTGGAACATATAGGTGAATTTTCTTATTTTGAGACCACGCATCCGCTATTTTTTCACCCCGTTTGGCGGATTTGCCGTTGTATTGCATTAAATATTCGCCAGAATCGCTGTTAAACGCGCGGAAATCGTTCCCTTTTTTAAGGCGCATCACATTGCCCAAATAATGAGATTGATTTGAGGTCAGCGAAACTTCACCTTCATTAAGGCACTCGACATAAAGGCGTGGAAGCTTGTAATATATGTTCATGAGCGATGAAAAAGACCCTGTAAAAAAAGTTAAAGCGAAAAAGCCCGCCATCAAAAAAGCCAGCACGGCCAAAGCTAAGCCTAAAACTGCCACAAAACAGGCTAAAAAACCAATTAAAAAGACAACAGCGAAACCAATAATTAAGAAAAAGACGTCCGCTAGGAACACTTCAAAAGACATTATTGTTCCAACCATTACCGAAGAACCTGTGACAGAAAAAGCGCAACTTCATGCGCATACAGACATAGACATGGGCGCATGGGTGATGACACGCGTGCCAGAAGACTGGGAAAATTATGCTCTGCTAATGCGTCTTGATCGTCCCATTGGCATATGGCTTTTATTACTTCCTGCGCTTTGGGGGATTGTCATCGGCATGGGCGGTATCGGCGGTATCATAAATCATGTCGAAGCGCCATTCATAGTTGTGGCCTTTATTATTGGCGCTATATTAATGCGCGGTGCGGGCTGTATCATTAACGATTTATGGGACATTGAAATTGACCGCGAGGTTGAACGCACGAAAGATCGCCCGCTTGCCAGCGGCACTATAACACCGCAACAGGCTATGATTTTTCTTGGATTTATTATTGCTATATCGGCACTCATTTTATTCACGATGGGTTGGGTTACGATCGCGATTGGTATTTTAGCGCTCGCTTTGGCCGCCATTTACCCTGCGATGAAACGTATGACATTTTGGCCTCAAGCCTTTTTAGGCATTACATTTAATTTAGGTGTCCTTATGGGTTGCGCCGCCATCACGGGCGGTCTATCTGCCGCCGCGTTCCTCGCGTATCTCGCCGCCATTTCATGGACCATTGTCTATGACACAATTTATGCATGCCAAGATATGGAAGATGATGATCGCATTGGGCTAAAATCGACGGCCATTTTATTTGGTGAAAACTTACATTTATGCGTCAACGGATTTATGATTGTATCGCTTTGTTTTCTAGTGCTCGCGGGGATCGGTGCCAACGCTTATGGCACATATTATGCCGTGCTTGCGCTACCCATGCTTCATGCCTTTCTTGCATTAAGACAATGGGATTCAAAGGATGCAAAAAGCTCTCTTGAAATATTTAAAGCACAACGTGATTTTGGCGTGCTCGTGCTTCTCGCGCTTTTGTTTATTTAGGCTCTACTAGCAAGCTGTTTGAGTTTTTGCTCAATCATCACGAGATTACCAAGGTCAAGGTCTTTACCCTCTTTAAATTCTTTGAGTAATTCATCGGCCATGCGCATGCTCTCAGTATGAGACGCTTCCCATGCTACGAACTTATCAGCAAATTTGCCCACACGCGTGCTCATAACCTTGGACACAATACCCAATTGAGCAGACGTTAGAGAATCCACCAAACCTGTGATTGCACGGCTGTTACGCGGGTCTTCTGTGGCTAAATAACGAGATTGTTGGCGTAAATAATTGATACAGAAACGCTCTCCCACTTGATAGAAAATCGCAACCGCTTCTTTACGTTGAGGCGCTCTATCGGCGAGTTGTAAAGCATCACAGGCCATAACTTCGTATGGCAACATTGTGACAGCTTGCGCTGTTTTTTCAGGAACATTTTGATCCCTAAGCTGTCCTATACGTTGTTCGTATTGTTTTTTAAGATCATCAGAAAGCAAGTTTATCACTTCTGATTTCACGTCATTAAGTTGGAGCGATATTTTAGCGCCAACCTCTTCGCTATTCATATGTTCGCCATAAACGCTCAACAATCTACGGATAAATCGATCCAGCGTGCGTGTGGTTTTATCAAGCATACGCATCTGGATTTTATGATCTATCTTATAATCAAGCGCTTCGATGTCATTCCAAATGTCGTGAAGACGCAAGATATGAGACCCCGCAACAAAGGATTCCACTATGGTCACAACACTCAACCCACTTTGATCTTGGCGATCAAATATAAAATGAGGCCCCATACGATCAACAATTGTATTGGCCATTTGCGTGGCAATAATTTCACGGCGCAAGGGGTGCATTTTAATAAAGCTCGCATATTTGTCTTGTAAAATGGCAGGGAAATAACTTAACAACCATCCTTCGTTGACTTCATGATCGGGGATAGAAGATTGGATAATTTCTTGTTTGAGTGCCATTTTTGCATAGCTTAAAACCACTGCAATTTCGGCGCGCGTCAAACCTTGTCCAAATTTCTCACGATCAGAAAACTCTTTTTCAGATGGTAAATTTTCAATACGTCTATTGAGACCATAATCTCTCACAAGCTGATCAATGGTCAAAGCATGCTCTGGTAAAAGACTGCTACTATGCATTTCAGCAAGTGAAATAGCTTGGGATTGTTGATAATTATCATTCAGGACAAGCTCAGAAACGGTGTCAGTCATGCTTTCAAGCATTTTGTTACGTTTAGGACGCGTGAGTTTTTGAGAGGCATCTGCCATGATTTGTGTAAACAAAATTTTGATATTCACTTCATGATCCGAGCAATCCACACCAGCGGAATTGTCAATGAAATCTGTGTTTAATTTTACGCCAGCTTTACCCATATCAATTCGAGAATCTTGTGTAATCGCTAAGTTTGCACCCTCACCAATTACTTTGACGTTCACTTCTGAGGCATCAATGCGAAGGCGATCATTGGCCTTATCACTCACATCGCCACTCGATTGGTTGTTGCCTTTTATGTATGTGCCAATTCCGCCGAAATAAAGTAACTCAGCATCGCTTTTTAATAGAGCTCTAATTAAATCATCTGGAGATACATTGTCGACTTCAATGCCAAAACATTGTTTGATTTCTTTGGTAAGTTTTAAGCTTTTTTCAGAGCGTTCAAAGATACGCCCACCAGTTGATAAGCTGGATGTTTTATACTCATCCCAGCCCTTAACTCCTTTGAATAAACGTTGGCGTTCTATGAAAGATTTGGCCGCATTTGGTTTGGGGTCGCAAAAAATATGTTTGTGATTGAACGCGCCAATAAGCTGGATATGTTTTGACAGCAACATACCATTACCAAAAACGTCACCCGCCATATCGCCAACGCCCACAACGGTGAAATCTTCTTTTTGGATATTTTTATCGAGCTCTTTGAAATGGCGTTTAATACATTCCCACGCACCGCGCGCAGTGATGGCCATTTGTTTATGATCATAACCCACCGATCCGCCAGAGGCGAATGCATCATCAAGCCAGAAATTATATTCTTCTCTGGCCAAACCATTGGCTATATCTGAGAAACTCGCTGTGCCTTTGTCAGCCGCAACCACGAGATAGCTATCATCCTCATCGTAGCGCACCACTTGTTTTGGATAAGAAATTTTGTCGCCATCGCGGTTATCCGTGATGTCCAATAAACCGCGCATTAAGATTTTATAACACGCAATACCTTCGTCTTGCATGATTTGGCGATCATTGCTTTGCGGTGGTTTTTTAAGAATAAAGCCACCCTTTGCCCCCGTAGGAATAATCACGGCATTTTTCACCACTTGCGCTTTTACAAGTCCTAGAACTTCGGTGCGATAATCATCGCTTCGATCTGACCAACGAATTCCGCCGCGCGCAACTTTACCGCCCCTTAAATGCACACCTTCCATACGTGCCGAAAATACAAATATCTCATACAAAGGCCGAGGGTCTGGCATTTTAGTGATTTCTCTGCAATCAAACTTGATCGAAATATAAGTCTTAATTGCACCATCATCGTCTTTTTGATACGCATTCGTACGCAATGAGCTGTGCACCAAATTAATTATGCGGCGCAAGATTAAATCTTGATCATAAGAGGCGACATTACCTAAAGTTTTATTAAGGTTTTCATTGATTTCAACTTGTAATAATTCTCGTTCTTTTTTGTTGCCGCTAGGATTAAAGCGCGCATCAAATAATTGTGTGATCAATAAAGAGATTTGTGGAAAATCACCCAATGTTTGCAACACATATGATGGGCTATAACCAATTTTAATTTGATGAAGATATCGGGCATAGCTGCGTAATATCATGACGTTTCGAACATCCATATTGGCACGCGCTATGAGCCTGTTTAGCTCATCATTGGCGGCATTACCGCACCATACTTCTTGAAAAGCATTTTCAAATACAGGGCGCAATTCTTCTATATTAAAGAGCGATCCAGAATCTCGTGCACATAAGTGAAAATCGTGCATCCACACGGTTTGATCATCTTTAATTTTAAGTTGATAAGGACGCTCTGAAATAACGTATAGACCAAAATTCTCAATAATAGGCAAAACATCTGAGAGTGGCACCGCGTTATCGCTCGCATATATTTTAAACCTTAAGTGTCCATCCAATAAATTATCAGGCTGATATAGTTCAAGCTGAATTTTTTTTGTTTTTAGCAAATCCTCAATGTGAGCAATATCAGTTTTTAAAGTGCTCGTACCATATATGCTTTGGTAATCATTCGGAAACACATTTTCAAATGTTTGAACTTTCTCACGTGGCAAGCAATTGCGCATACGGTCCGCCCAGCTCAATGTTTTTTCAAGTAATGTCTGTTCCACTTCTTTATAGTCTGGCAATGTCTCTTTTTTGTCGTGGATCCTCAAAGATATTAAAACGCGCACCAAAGACGCATCATCCATGGATACATATAAACCCTCACTTACCGCGCCATATTCTTCTTCCAAGATGTGTTCAATATGTTTACGAAGACGTGTCTCAAAACGTTCTTTTGGAATGTATAACAACGCCGAAACCGTATTGGTGAGTAAATCTTCACGCGCAAAAAGAGCGATACGCTGGCGTTCTTGAAGTAATAATATACCTGATAAAAAGTCCACCAAACGGTCGTGATTGATACGGAAAAGTTCGTCACGTGGGTATTTTTCTAAAATATTGGCCATCGCCTTATAATCGTGATGGTTTTCTTTAAAGCCAAAATGATCCAACGCGTTTTGCACTTTTTCTCTTAATAATGGGATGTCTTTGATGCTGCGCGAATAGGTCACAGAAGTGAAAAGACCTAAGAAAATATGCTCGACGATTGCTTTGCCTTTTTTATCGCGCTCCGTAACCACGATTGTGTCGTAACGGACAAATCGATGCACCGTGGAAATAATGGGCAGCTTAAACACTGTGACATACTCATTATTGTCAATGTGATCGGACACAGGAAATGGCAAATCAGTATCGGAAAACAATGGCGGATTTTTCTGATTGCGCAGAACACCTAGGCCATTTTTAATGGTCTTCTTTTTAGGGTCAAACGCGCCGTAACCAAGAAATGTAAAACTTCCATTATAAAGATAATCCAAAAATGCGATGTCTTCGTTATGATTATTGTCCTTAACAACGTCCAATTTAACGCGCAGATCGCCCATGTGCGTCCGCATGTCTTGCCAATCTTGCGTGGCATAATTCACATCATGAGTTACATCCATAAGCGTTTTTTTAATGGATTTAATCTCTTGTTCATTAAGCGCGTCGTTGATACGAACTGACACAACACCGACATCTTCACTCAGGGACTCATGTATGATTAAAGGGTGAATTAGGCCTGTGATGGGATAACCGCGACTTTGCAAAAAGGCCGTTATGGAATCGATAACAAACGGACGATCCGTCATCAGCACAGAAATAATTGAATATTGATCGTCAATTGTGTCTATTTTTATAACCGTGTCTTTTAGCGCCTTTGCCATGTTTTCCGCTGCCCAATCGCGGATATCATGCAGGTTTTCTTCAACCCAATTATCTTTTTCCGTGTTGTTCAGTGATTTTGTGAATAATTGTTTATAGGCCAATAGATCGCTTGAAGAGCTCATAAGATACTTTCTTTAAATTAGGTTGTGATCAGTATATCGAAACAAACCCATACAAATCAATGCACATAAAATAGCAATTTTTTAGCATCTCGCCAAGCAAGTCCTTGCATTTCATCATCAAAAACCCTATATAAATGTTTGGAAAGTCGGATGGCGGACGCATGACACGCCAATTTGGTCAGGACCGAAAGGTAGCAGCCACAACGAAGAATTCGGGTCGCTTATCTGGCTTTCCTTTTATTTTTTCAATAATTTCACTTTAATCAAACTGATAAGTTTTTAGATTAGACTAGAGTGCGCGGCGCGTATGAACCATACGCGAGCAAGCGATAACGACATATAAAAGATTATCAGGAAGATTAACTAGTCGTCGCGCTGGGTTTTTTCCATACGCTCATGACGCTCTTGCGCCTCAATAGACAATGTCGCCGTAGGTCTGGCCTCTAAACGTGCCACGCCAATTGGTTCATCTGTTTCTTCGCAAAAACCGTATTCACCATTTTCAACACGAATCAATGTTTCATTGATCTTGGCGATAAGCTTGCGTTCTCTATCACGTGTACGAAGCTCCAGCGCGTGATCAGTCTCGGCAGACGCACGATCCGTGATATCAGGCTGTTGAAGCTCTGTGCCTTGAAGCGTTGTGGATACTGTCGTACTTGACCCTTTGATAAGTTCAGTGCGCCATCCTATAAGTTTTTTACGAAAATAAGCCAGCATCACAGGGTTCATATATTCGCCCTTGTCTTTGCGTGGATCGTAATCGGGTGGAATGGTGTTCGCTATATCAGTCATAAAAGTCCCCTTTATTCTTTATGCCCCTTACATCTGAGGCTATGGAATTTGCTATAGCAGATAAAGCAAAATCGCCTCAAATTGCAAGAACAATATTATATCATACTCATTATTGAAGTTATACGTTTATATAAAATGTAATTTATTTCTGCTCTTGAGCGCGCTCTAACTTAGCCACTTCGACGGCTAACCTGATATCAATTTGTGTTAAAACATCCGTTAATGCCTCGTCATTTACCCCAGGTGATTCTGTTGCAACTTGCGCACGCAATCGTTTTAAATGATCCAACGAGACATTGTTATTCATCAAAGCCATGGCCAATTCATCCAACGCGCTCAACGCCTGTTTACGGTTATGAATAGCAATTTTGCGCTTTTGGCGCTCTTCATCGCTCACGGCTTGTAGCATAAACGCACCGCCCACAGCCGCAGTTGCACTTGTTCCAGATGTTCCAGAACTTGTGGAAGCGCCGCCCACCATATTAGAAAAGGACGCATTACCAGTTTTCCCAGCACCCTCTTTTTTAGAAGGTTTGGTTGTTTCATCTGATTTTCGTGGGCCATCAATACGCATTTCAATCATTATAATAGCAATTGGCATGATTTTCGCAATGATATCTTCCGAACCGTTTTAATTAAGGGAGAATTATATGAAACGCCTCGTTAAACTATTAGTAATAACCATGATGATCACATGCTTTGGGCTACCAAATCCAGCACATGCCGTACAATCACGTCTTAAAGACATCGTTGAGATTGAAGGTGTCCGAGACAACATGCTGATCGGTTACGGTCTTGTTGTTGGTTTAAACGGCACGGGCGATAGTTTGAACAACTCCCCTTTTACACGCCAATCTCTGGTTTCCATGCTAGAGCGCTTAGGCGTAAATGTCCGCGACTCGAACTTGAACAATAAAAATGTGGCTGCCGTTATGGTGACAGCCACGCTTCCACCATTTACTAACCAAGGCGCGCGTATCGACGTGAGCATTTCTTCTCTTGGTGATGCAGGGTCATTACAGGGTGGTACATTGTTGGTTACCCCTCTTATGGGCGCTGATGGTCAAGCCTATGCCTTATCGCAAGGTCCCGTGGCCATTGCTGGTTTTAGCGCCGAAGGTGATGGCGGTAGCGTCACACAAAACACACCAACATCGGGTCGTATTGCGAGTGGTGCGATTGTCGAACGTGAAATTGGCTATGAATTTGCCGCGCAACGTTCTGTCCGTCTCGCACTGCGTAATCCTGATTTTACAACCGCACGCCGTATTGCCAACGCTATCAACGAACAACAAGGCGCGCCTGTTGCAGTGGCTGAAAATTCATCCTCTGTACAAGTCGCCTCGCTTGATCCAAACCGCAGCATCGTTGAACTCATCTCTGAGATTGAAAATGTTTATGTGGAACCTGATCAACTTGCCCGCGTGGTGATTGACGAAAGCACAGGTACGATTGTCATGGGTAAAGATGTGCGCGTATCCACCGTTGCCATTGCCCAAGGTAATTTAACGGTTCGTGTTACCGAAGAACCACAAGTGTCTCAACCCAATGCATTTTCTGAAAACGGCGAAACAACCGTTGTGCCGCGTACAAATGTACAAGTGGCCACTGGCGAAGAACGTCAAATCGCCTTATTCGATAGCGGTGTCTCTTTGCAAGACCTCGTGACCAATCTTAACCAGCTTGGGATCAGCCCACGTGATGTCATCACGATATTACAAGCCATTAAAGCTTCTGGCGCACTACAAGCAGAGATCGAGGTTCTATAATAATGAGCGCTGATCTCGCCATTTATCAAGCTGCCGCTATCCAAAAATTGGAAACGCAAGTTGATCCAAAAATTCAAAATGATTTAAAAAAATCATCCAAAGAATTTGAAGCGGTTTTTATGGGTCAAATGCTTAAACCTATGTTTGAAGAGATTAATTTTAACCCCATGAGTGGTGATGGAAATTCAGCGCAAAGTGACACGTACAAAGGCATGCTTGTTGAGCAAATGGGTAAAAGTCTAGCCAACTATTCAAGTATAGGACTTGCTGAGCCTGTTTATAGAACACTACTTGAAGCGCAAGTCAGCGCGCAACAAGGACAATGAAAAGGAGAACGATATGCCCCACCAACGCACACAAAAATTGATTAAAGACCTCGAGCCTTTAGCCGCACAATATCTTCATGTTATGAACGAGGAAAGTGGTGCATTGCAGACAGCAAAATTCGCAAATGCCATTGCGCTTCATGATAAAAAAATGAAATTGCACGCTTCCGTATTTGAACTTTTATCTATGGCAAAAGATTTGCCGAAATCTGATGAACAAAAAGAAGTTTTAGCGGCGATCATCACAGAGATTAAAATGAACGCACTTGTAAACAAAACATCCCTTGAGGGTGGCTTTACCGCCATTGAACGCCTTGTTGGACGCGTCTTAAGTGTAATGAAACGTGCCGTACAAAAGGAAGCTCCTAATTACACACGCGGCGGTTCTCTTTATAACAATCCGCATAAAACCCTCGCTTTTCAAACCGATCAATCCGTTTAATTTTTTCAAGAAGAAAGACTTTTTTATGAGTTCACAATCCCCATCCGCCTCTTATGATTTGATTAAAATTCAACCGCGCAATGAATTACGCGGTGACAATTATAACAATCGAGGGCGCGTGGATACAACGGAACATGAAGATAATGAGCGTAACGACCCGCGTGCAAAAACAAACGTGCGTGAGAATTTTGTAAAATTTTTATCTGGTCTCAACCTCAATACCACGGTAAAAAACACCTTTATACCCACCCCCAATAAGTCAAATGTGTTTGAGCAAGAGCGTTTCATTGCTGAGCCTGACGCCATCCTAACTGCTAAAACTAGCGATGTCGCCTTGGTGGGTATACAATCCGATAATACAAATATTCTTGCCAGTGATGGGCTTATACTATCCGACCTTTTGGCGATTGATTTGGATGCGCTTCAAAATGGTGACGTTATCAGTTTGCCTAATGATATTGATGTGTCTTTAAAAGGTGGTTTGCTATCATTTAACCTTGACGGTGATCCAATCACAACGCCTGAATTTTCACTGGAGCAATTTGAAACCCTTCAGCTCGGGCTAGAAAACAGTCTGTTTTTGAATGATGGATCATTGATTGATGAATTGAGTGCTGATGATGTTTTAGCATCACCATTACTTATCCCGCACACGCAAATTGATACGAAATTTGTGCAAAAAAATGTTGCGCTACCACAACTTAACACAGTGCGTGAAGTCATCACGCTTTTACAAAGTGCCGCGCTCACAAAAGATGTTTTATCTCAAAATATTTCTGCGCCAAAAACGCTCGATATTAAAGCGTTATCCCTTGGTAGTTCTGACCTAAATAAATCAGGAAGCACCTCGTCACTATCATCATTCTTATCTGATAGTGGTAAAGGGTTGGGGGCATCAGGAGTGCAGAGCTTATCTGCATCATTTTCAAACCCCAATAGCACCACTCAAACACAGCAATTTAACGCGGTTATTGAACAAAACTTAGCGATTAACAATGCGCTATCTAAAGGCGGTAAAATTGCCGTGGATGAAAGCGAAACACTCACACAGTTTTTAAACAATAATAATTTACGCGTGGTTAAAGAAGGTCACTTACAGGGCACGCAACCGCTCGCCACCAGCCAAGTGAATGTCGTCTTATCCAAAATGGCCAATGGCTCTCAATTTAAACGCCTTAGTGTGCGTCTTGATCCACCAGAATTAGGCCGCGTTGATATCAAATTATCCACGCGCACCAGCGACAATAGCCTTAGAGCGCATATCGTTGTAGAGCGCCCCGAAGCGCTTGCACTGTTGCGCCGTGATCTTTCACAACTTGAAAAAATGCTTTCGCAATCGGGCTTAAAATTAGACAGCGATTCAATCAGTTTTGAACTTGCCAGTGACGATGGCAATAACGACAGCCAAACGCAAGAAGCGTTGAAAGATTTGTGGCAAGAACGCAATGAAAATGCACTTAACAAAAACTTGGCATCAAACTTGCAATCTGAACAACACGATGATGACGCATTGTCATTACATGATAACGAAGACTTTTATCAAAGCGATGATGCTTTGAATATTAGAGTATAAGAAAGGAAAACGGATATGCCTGAAGCCATTAGCGCCTTAGCCAATCAAGCGATACCACAAGCACAGTCTCAAACGTCTGCGACTGGGTTTAACGCTGATTTTCAAACTTTTTTGACTCTTTTAACCACGCAGTTACAAAACCAAGACCCTCTTAATCCAACAGATACGGCCGAATTCACAAACCAACTTGTGCTTTATTCACAAACTGAACAACAAATTCGTACCAACGCAAATATTGAGAAATTGATTGCTCTTAGCCAAAATAATGGTGCGTCTGGTGCTTTGGGTTATATCGGTAATGATATCTCTTTCATAGGCGATACAATTTATAGTGACGGAAGCGCAAGTTCACATCAATTCACAATGAACTTACAAGAGACTCCAAAAGATCTTTCTGTAAACATTCTTAACAGTGATGGCCAAGTGGTGGCATCTGTTGATGCTGAGCGTAAATCTGGCAATCAACGCGTTGCATGGAATGGATTGAACAGTGATGGTAATCCTGTCGAGCCTGGCGTGTATCGCATTAAAATTTCTGCCACAGATAGCCAAGGCAAAGACATTGCCAACGGCACACGCGTCAATGCGCCAGTCATAGGCGTTGAAAATGCAGGTGATGGTGGCTTCTTACTCACGCTCGCAGGCGAACGCCTCGTGCCCATCGATTCCGTTTTATCGGTCACTTTGCCGACAAATTTTAATAATACGAACCAGCAAACAAGTAACAGCTAAGGAGGCTTACTATGAGTTTATTCGGATCCCTTTTCACCGGTGTGTCAGCGCTTGCAGCGCAA
Organism: Bdellovibrionales bacterium; assembly: GCA_037969255.1. Classification (GTDB taxonomy): domain Bacteria; phylum Pseudomonadota; class Alphaproteobacteria; order Micavibrionales; family JBBKXB01; genus JBBKXB01. The sequence continues at coordinate 24,246 of JBBKXB010000003.1, forward strand.
TCACAAGGTATCGGTGCTATTTCTAACAACATCGCCAACGTGTCTACAACGGGCTACAAATCCAACAGTATTTCGTTTGGTTCTTTGGTGACAACCTCTGCCAGCGGAACAACATATACACCTGGTTCCGTACTTGGTAATCGTCGTCAAGCGATTGACTTGCAAGGTACATTACAACAAACCACAAGCGCCTCTGATCTGGCTGTTTCTGGCAATGGCTTTTTCGTGGTTCGTCAAGAATCAGAAGGCTTGCAAGAAACATTCTACACACGTGCTGGTGACTTTAAAGAAAATGAAGAAGGCTTCTTGGTCAACTCAAATGGCTTCATCCTTCAAGCATGGCCTTTGGATGAAAATGGTGGCTTGCCAGCAGGACAAGCTGATATTTCTTCACTTGAATCTGTTAACGTTGCTTTTGTTGGTGGGTTTACACGAGCCACAACGAATGCCAGCTTGGCACTGAACTTGGATGCAACCGAAACACAAAAAGCATTCCCAATTCCAGCGGCAACAGCTTCTGATTTCTCTCGTCCTGTTCGTGTCTTTGACTCATTAGGGTCAGCACAAGAGCTTAACTTTGAGTTCCGTAAATCTATAGCCCCTACTGCTAATGTTACAGGCGGCACACCAGGTTTAGAACTCAATGATGATCTAATTTCAAGCGTGAGCGGTCTTGCTGATGGTGATGATTTCACTGTTAGTGTTGGCGGCGGAGCTGCCGTGACCGTAAGCATTTCAACGGGCGACACTGTGAAAACATTGCTTGATCAATTGAATGCTATTACTGGTCTTGAAGCGCGCCTTAACGATGTTGGTCAAATCCTTATTCAAGCGGTTGAATTAGGTAATGACGTGGTTGTCGCCAATAACACAAACACACCTGCCACTGATCTTGGTATCGTTGGCACAGCAACATCACCAACAGCGCCAACAATCTTCCCTAATGGAGTGGGCTCTCTTGAGAACACACCGAACACCCAAGGGTGGTGGGAAGTCACTGTACGCGATACTGATGGGTCAGCGCTCACTAAGGGTCACATCAACTTTGATGGTGATGGTAGCTTAAACGCGATTAAAGATCTTGATGGTGAAATTAAAATTTCTCTAGAGGATATTAATTGGGGTAATGGCTCTGATCCGCAGGATATCAACATTCAAATTGATCGTTTTTCACAATTCTCTGGTGGTTATAACGTTCTGTTTCTTGACCAAAATGGTGCTGAACTCGGTTTAAGAACTGGTATTGAGATTAATGATGAAGGTGTCGTGTTTGCCCGTTTCTCTAACGGACAGGCCTCAGCGCTCTATAAAGTTCCACTTGCGACCTTTACCAACCAAAATGGTTTGGAAGAAGTATCTGGTGTGGCATTCCGTGAAACAAGTGCCTCTGGTAGCTTTAACCTTCGTGAAGCTAAAGAAGGTGGCGCGGGTGTTATTAATGCGGGTGCCCTTGAAAACTCAAATGTTGATTTGGCTGAAGAGTTCTCAAAACTTATCATCACGCAACGTGCTTACTCTGCTGGTACGAAGATTATTTCGACCGTGGATGAGATCACTGAAGAGCTTCTACGTCTAAGGTAGTAAACCGCAGAAAACGACGTAGTTTATAAAAAGGGGTGGTTCCAATATGGGGTCGCCCCTTTTCCTTTATTATAATATCAGTTGATTATATGTAGCGGTGGACAATTGAAATGATTTCATCGACATATATTAAATATACGCGTCACAATTAACGAATCACCTATTGCTTATTCATCAAAAACAATAAATTATTGAAAAAGATTGTGGCAATAAAAGCTATATGCGAAAGTAAAACGATATTCATTTAATACTTTGAGGGAAAATTTATAATTCTATAATTATTCAATTAAATCAAAGATATACAAGATAAT
>JBBKXB010000004.1:0-21823 GCA_037969255.1 Bdellovibrionales bacterium
ATAAAAGATGAGTTGCTTGAAAAATCAAAACCGCTTGATATCGCAATGGAGGCAATCAATGGAAAATTCGGTGCACAAACCGTTAATTTTGGCCTTGTCCCTGATTTAAAAGGCGCACCCATCGGCACAAAAATCGCCTTCTCGCGCGTACCTGATATGAGTGAATTTAGAGAGTGATTATTTTTTAAGTTTGAAAGTTAAAACCTGATTACCAAATCTTATACGGTTGGTCTTATAAAAAGTATTAAGATAAGCGCGGATTGATCGATCAAGCATCCCTGCGCGATCCTGTTTACGCTTGGCGGCTTTTAATAAAGTTTCTGCGCGGTCTCCCCAATCACACGTTCCCGCAATACGCTCAAAAGAGCGCGATGTGGCTTGTGATCCTGTAGCTTTTCGCCTAGTGGCAATATCAATTGGCATATCAGACATAATCTATTTATGAAATATGTATAAAGATATTGCAAGAGAGAATTATATAAGTTTATTTGCATTTTACCCATAAACGTCCTACAAAATGGCTCATGGGCAACCCAGACCTCAAAATGATTGATGGCGATAAAAACGCAAACACATCTTCCAAACTTTTGGATCGTGTGAATGTGCCAAGCGATCTTAAACAATTTAACAATAAAGAGCTTTGCCAAATTGCGGGCGAACTGCGCACTGCGACCATTGAGACAGTCTCTAAAACAGGCGGGCATTTGGGTGCCTCATTGGGTGTCATTGAAATCACCACCGCCATTCACGCCGTGTTTGATACACCCCATGATCGTGTGATTTGGGATGTGGGGCACCAAGCCTACCCTCATAAATTGCTGACGGGTCGCAAAGATCGCATCACAACACTACGCACTGAAAACGGCCTGTCTGGTTTTACCAAAAGAGCCGAGTCCGAGTATGATGCATTTGGCGCAGGTCATAGCTCAACCTCGATTTCTGCTGGGCTTGGTATGGCGATAGGCGCAAAGCATAAAAACATCAAAAAACATGTGATATCCGTCATCGGTGATGGCGCGATGACAGCAGGAATGGCCTATGAAGCCATGAATAATGCGGGCGATTTGGACGCACGAATGATTGTCATTTTGAATGACAATGATATGTCGATTGCCCCACCCACGGGCGCATTATCCAAATATCTCGCGAAACTTGTCTCTGGTAAAACCTATCGCGGGGCACGAGAAACCGTTAAAAAAGCATTGTCTAATGCCCCTCAACCTATCCGCAAAGCCGCCGCGCACGCCGAAGAATCGGCACGTCTCGCTATGGGCGCAGGCACCATGTTTGAAGATATGGGCTTTTATTATATTGGCCCCGTTGATGGACATGACATGAACGCGCTTTTGCCAATTTTACGCAACTTACGCGACCAAGACGATGATGCGCAATTCCCCGTTCTTATTCATGCTGTGACACAAAAAGGGAAAGGCTATCACCCTGCTGAACAATCGAGTGATAAAATGCATGGCGTCGCCAAATTTGATGTCGTGTCTGGGGCTCAATCGAAATCCACACCCTCCGCCCCATCATATACGTCCGTGTTTGCCAACAGTTTGATGCGCGAAGCACGCAATGACAAAGATATCATCGCCATCACAGCCGCCATGCCATCGGGAACTGGTCTTGATAAATTTGAACAAGAATTTCCAGAACGCACCTATGACGTGGGTATCGCCGAACAGCATGCCGTGACGTTTGCGGCGGGACTGGCATGTGAAGGGCTAAAACCCTTTGCCGCCATTTATTCCACATTTTTACAACGTGCCTACGATCAAGTGGTACATGATGTCGCCATTCAAAAACTGCCCGTACGATTTGCCATTGATCGCGCAGGTCTTGTGGGCGCAGATGGCGCAACACATGCTGGTTCATTTGATATCGCATATTTGGGATGCCTCCCAAATTTTGTGCTTATGGCCGCGAGTGATGAAAATGAATTATCGCTCATGACGCATACCGCCGCCGCCTATGATGATGGACCTATCGCGTTTCGTTTTCCACGCGGTGAAGGCATTGGCGTTGAAATCACCGCTCCAAAAATACTCGAAATTGGCAAAGGATATATCGCACGCGAGGGTAACAACGGCATCGCGTTACTGTCTTACGGTGGACGCCTTCAAGAATGCCTCGCCGTGAGTGATTGTACAGTTGCTGATGCGCGTTTTGCTAAGCCATTGGATACAAAACTGATTGATGATTTGTGTAAAAATCATCACACATTAATCACGATCGAAGAAGGATCACGGGGTGGATTTGGTTCATTTGTCGCCGAATATTTAAGCCATTCAGGCAAACTTGATAACGGCTCACTTAAGTTTCGCACCATGACATTGCCCGATCATTTTGCTGATCACGCCGCGCCACTCGCGCAATATGCCTATGCTGGCCTTGATAGTGCCGCTATTAAAAATCTTATAAAATCAATACGTTAAGTTGGTATCTTTACGTTGTGCTTTTAAAGATGGTTCTTTAAGTATCGCTTGAATATCATCCCATGTTGCTCTGATTTGAATCATTAAACTTGGTAATTTTAACAATGATTTTAAACCATCAAATGGGGACATAGGCACTTCCATTTCTATGAGCGCAAGGTCCTCGACACTTTTAAGTTCAAGCAGGCTCGCCAATTCTGATTTTGCAACATCAAGTCCGCCAAGCGTGTCCACAAGGCCAATTTCAAGTGCACGTTTTCCGCTCCATACACGCCCTTGTGCCACGGCCTCAACGGCATCTTTATCCATGTGTCGACCCGTTGCCACAATTTCAAGGAAAGCACTATATAGATATTGCAATTGACGTTTTGTCGCTTTTTCGGCTTGAGGCGACAATGTATCAGAAATTGATCCCATATTGAGACCGACCACATCAGATGTGACCTCGCCCCAATTGACACCGAGTTTATCCGAGAGTTCACCAATGGATAATTTACCGCCGACAATCCCGATAGAACCTGTGATCGTTGTTGGATACGCCACAATTTTATCTGCGGCGGACGCAATCCAATATCCACCCGATGCCGCAACATCGCCCATGGATACAATAACTTTTTTACCTTTTGCCCGTGATAATATAAGCGCGTTTCGTATCGCCTCGGATGCTCCAGGTGTTCCCCCTGGGCTGTTGAGACGCACAAAGATTGCCTTAATTTCGTCATCATTCCATGTGCTCATAATTGCGCATGTGATGCACGGGTTCGCGGCAGCAAAAGGCACTCCGCCCGATTGTACATCCTCTGGCATAATCATACTGTCATCTATCGGGCCATCAATGCTGATGAACGCCACTTTGGTCGCATTTTTAGGCACGTTATTCTTAATGCGCCCGATATAATCACCAAGACGTAAGAATTGAACCTTGTCATTCCCAAGATCGCTGATAACTTTACCATTTATCTCCCCAAAATAGCCGCTTTCATCAATAATTTTAAGCTCTTTGGCCGCGCCTGCAAATAACGGCGAAGCTTTGATAATGTCTTTAATACGTGCGTTTTCAATGCCACGCGCCGATTCAATATCGCTCATGAACTCATCGTTTAAATCATTCAAAAGCGCGGTCAATTGAATCCGTTCTGCAGGGTCAATTTGACGCTCGCTCACACTATCCATCGCCGTTTTATATTGTCCGTAGGCAAAAAATTCTGGCGTGATGCCCAGCTTATCAAGTAAGCCCCTCACGTACGGCATCTCGGCGCGAAAACCACCCATGGTCACAAAACCAAGGGGTTGCACCCAAATTTGATCAAAGGCTGAGGCCAGCCAGTACGTGCCCATACCGCTCACACCATTACCCAAACTGTGGGAAAATGCATAGGTGGGTTTACCCGCCTCGCGCCAAGCATCCAAAGCACTTCGGATTTCTTGGATTTGTGAGAGTGAGTAATCACCGTTCCAAATGGTTGCCACCAATGCTTTTGCTTTTGGGTCTGTTGCCCCTTTTTTAATGGCTTTTATGATACCGTAAAAATCTTCTTCAGGATTGGCGAAAAAGCCGTGGCGGTCTGCGCCTTCGTTCAATGCACCTTTAAAATCTGCCGCCAATACAAATTGTTTTGGTAAAGCGCCTTTGTTCATCACACATTGCGTCAATCCACCAAGCAACAAACTAAAGAGCATGAACGCCCCTAAAGTCATCAATAAGCGTCTGCCCCAACGCTTCCACCACGCTTCTTTTACAACAGTATTTGACGTGGCTTTTTTAGCTTTTGAGGCTGTGACTTGTTTTTTAGGAGTTATCTCAGCTTTACCTGCAACGATGGGCTTCATAAAAACCTATGCCGCCGTGTCTTTTTTGACAGATGGTTTTACGCTAGCCAATAATTCAGCCGTCTCAGCCGCGTTATCAACACATGCCATACCAATAGTGTTATAACCCCCATCAACATACATGATCTCGCCCGTGACACCGCTGCCTAAATCAGAAAGCAAGAATAAGCCAGATTTACCGACATCATCAATTGTCACATTACGACGAAGAGGTGCGTTTAATTCGTTCCAGCGTAATATTGTGCGGAAATCACCAATACCGCTCGCGGCTAGTGTTTTGATAGGCCCAGCAGAAATAGCATTCACGCGGATATTGTCTTGTCCCAAATCAGAGGCAAGATATTTAACAGAAGATTCCAAGGCCGCTTTGGCCACGCCCATCACATTATAATGAGGCATAACACGCTCCGCACCATAATAAGTGAGCGTGAGCAATGATCCGCCATTATCTTTCATCAATGGATAGGCTTTTTGTGCAATTTGCGTGAATGAAAATACAGATATATCCATCGTGCGCAAGAAATTGGCGCGCGTTGTGTCCATATATTTCCCATCCAGCTCGTTTTTATCCGAATACGCAATGGCATGAACCACGAAATCAAGCTCGCCCCATTCTTTTTGTAAGGTGGCGAACAAGTTTTCAACGCTGTTTTCATCCGCAACATCACATGGCAAAACGATTTTTGAGTTCAATGAATCCGCCAAAGGACGCACACGTTTTTCCAAAGCCTCGCCTTGGAATGTGAAGGCAAGATCAGCGCCAGCGTCCGCGCATGCTTTGGCGATGCCCCACGCGATAGAACGGTCATTGGCCACGCCCATAATCAGGCCTTTTTTATTCTTCATTGCTGCAAAATCCATGAAACATCCTTTGTTTATTTTTGTTGGATTTTTATTTGTAAGCGCAAATTACCCCGCTTTCAAGACAATGAAAGGATTTTGTTAACTTTTTTCGGGCATGATTGGAATTAATATGGACGATATGATTCTAAACAAAGATAACACTACAGCCCCTTCCATTCCGGGAATAACGGATTGGAACGCGCTAATCATGAAGTCTTATCCCGACATTCAATGGCGTTTTGACATGCGCGCGCCTGCGCTTTCGCGCCTTCCCACCCCCGTTTTGGGCATCAGAGCGATGAAAAAAGCGGGCTTTATGGGTTTGTTTTCCAAAGACCTCACACAAGTCATTCTTGATCAGCCACTACAACAACTCGAACATGCGATGATCCTGCATACGCTTGGATTAACGCTACAAGCCAATAAATATCTCCGCAAAAATCCAGATGCCCGCCAACAAATCAGAGGGCCAAAAGCCGATATGTCGTCCATGCGTATCTTGCTTAAATCTGATGTGTTTGCCTCGCTCGTGCTTCACCATACTTCAGACCAAGATGTCATTGCGCAACGTGCCAAACGCCGTGCCGAGGCTATCCTAACAGCACGTCATGGCCCCGATCCATCTCTTTTTGCACTCGCCATGGCGAGCGACACCATTGCCGTCACATTAGATAAAGATAAAAAACGCGTCCGCCATCCCGATAAACTTTTCCTCCACGAGATGATGCAACGCGCAAACGACATTTGTAACGCCATTGATCAAAGCGTTTATAATTTATGGTATGGGTTTGGGCAAGCCGCCCAAGACATGGCATGGCGTGGGTCAAGCAAGCGTGCCATTTTAGGCGCGGCGTTTCTCGCGGAATCGCCCGATATTCGTAACATCGCGCTTATGATCTCTGATATAACAAACATCGCTCCTTATGCCGCTGATCGCCTAACAGCGCATTACTCCGCCTTTAACGACATGGACAGCAACGAAAAAGCTCATGCTTATGCCATTGATCGTGAGTTCGAGTGGATTTTATCGCAAAATCCCGTTGAATCTGGCAGTGATATTTTCTACAAAGCCGCTGATCGTCAAATTGATGGGCTTTATAAAGGGCGCGTCATAGGCTGGTGCGCCGATGCGCTTCATCATTCTGCCAAAGCATTTGATGATAATGGTGGGAACAATGTAGATGCGCTTGATGCCGCCAAACAAGCTTTTGAAACGCACAAACGGACGGATAACTGGGATAAAATCAATACATTTGGCGAAGCCGTGATTGAGCGCAATAAAGATGGTAAAATTGTTGGTCTTAATGAACTACAAGACCTTGCGATCATCAGTGGTGTTGAAGGCATTAAAGACGCATTGGATGTTAAAAAATTACTTCAAGTTGAGCCATCAACCGCCCCTACTCTTGCGCCTGTATTCTCAGTACCGTCAGCCGCACCAAAAACACCAGCGCCAAGCATTGCACCAACGCTTACGGTTGCCCCCGTTATGAAGGGTCCCGGCGGTATGAGTGGTCGAAACTCTATCAAAAAAGCACAAGAACCAATTACCCACATAGACAACAAAGACGAATTGTCTGAAGAATAAAAAAAGCCCGCCATGACAGCGAGCTTTCTAAAAAAATTAATGTTTAACCGTTATTAGTTAATGATAGACCATGTTCCGTCATTACCGCGACACGCTGTGCCTTTGGCAGTTTCGGTGCGACCATCAACATAGATCGTTTGGTTATATTCACGGCAATACTCACCGCTGTTACGGTAGCCATCACGCACAGGTGTTACTGTACCGCGGTTTCCGCTGTCTGGGTTATTCCAGTTAATTGTTTGACCAATTGGTGCGTTATAAGCGCGCGTTTGTGCGCTACGTGCATAGGCTAAATCGGCTTTATCAAGTGATTTACCAACTTCAGAGCCTAAGAAACCACCCAAAACAGTACCGATAGCAGTCGCTGCAATAGCACCTTTACCGCCACCAATGTTTGAACCGATAACCGCACCAGCAACCGCGCCAGTACCTGCGCCAATGGTTTGTTTAGTACCCATGCCATTAAAACCTTGGCCTTGGCACGCAACAAGCGCGAATAGAGCCACGATGGCCACTAAATTCATATTTAAAAACTTCTTCATTATAATTGTCCTTTCAACGGATGTAGTATTACACCTTATACGTGCTACTATATATTTCGATTTAAATAAAAGGCAAGTTTATCCTATGTTAGAGTTGAAAAATATTGGTGATCCTATAGCAAGCGCGCAAAAATGGCTGGTTGAGGCCTCAAAAACTGAGCCCAATGATCCCAACGCTGTTGCCCTTGCCACCTCAACCGCTGATGGCACACCAGACGTCCGCATGGTGCTGTGCAAAGATATTAGCGAGACGGGTTTCCGTTTTTTCACAAACCTTAATAGTGCCAAAGCTCAACAATTATTATCTAACCCTCGCGCCGCGCTCTGTTTTCATTGGAAAAGTCTTGAACGACAAATTCGTGTGCGTGGGTATGTTGAACGCGTCAGTGATAACATTGCGGATGAGTATTTTAACACGCGTCACCCGCAATCACGGCGCGGTGCGATTGCCTCACAACAATCTAGCCCTCTGGATAGTCGTGAAACGCTTACAAAGGCATTAGAGGCTGTTGAAGCACACTATCCCGATGATGGTAACATTCCACGTCCCGATCACTGGTCTGGCTTTACTTTAATTCCAAGAGAAATTGAGTTTTGGCAAGCGGGTGATAATCGATTGCATGATCGAATTCTTTTTAAAAGTGATGGTGACACGTGGATTTCCCAAAGACTTTATCCTTAATAACCAGCAAAATTATTAGCAAAAAAATCCCTGCCGAAGCAGGGACGAAGAGTTTTGTGACGATGTGAGGAGAAACAGATCGGGATAAAGATCACCCGATGTTCACTATACTAGTTTACATATTTAATATTAATGAATGTTAAAACTCTGCCTGTCATTCTAGCTATCATTAAGCACTTGTTAACCTTTTGATTACTCTGTGATGCGCAAGTTCTGGATAGAATTGGCGATAGAAATGAACACAGATTCTAATTCATCCGCATCATCAACATCATGGAAATCATCGACATCTGTGGCGCAATTTCGCATGGTTGTGGCATCGCCAGATGTTTCAACACGCACTGTATAGATACGAATACCTGCGGCTTTTGCGTTTTCACATGCCTGTGCCTGCTTTGCGTCCAAGGTGTTTTGGCGTGTGGAGAAATTGCCTGAGGTGATCCCTGTTCTGCCCTGCCAAATATAGCCCATACCACTGTAATAAGACTGATTATTATTCCCAGAGTTAGCCCAACTATTTTGACCATCTGTCATCAAAATGATGATCTTTTTTGTGCGCGGCGTGTCATATGCCACGCCATCATTAAAGGGCGCACTGGGAGAAAGCGCATGCCAACCCCACATAAGACCCGATAAAATCATTGTTTCACCTTTGGCTGTCATCTGACCAACGCGCGTTTTGAGCGCCTCAAAATCAGCCGTTAAACGCATCATTGGCGCAATTTCACACCCTGCATTAGGGCCATATTGATACCCAACTGGGTTGGTGCCATAACGCTGTGTACTCCCATCATATTTTGGGAAATACCCTTGTCTGTACCACCATCGACTGTCACTCGTTTCGTCGCTAATATAGTTATTATAGTACCCATTGTAATCGGGTTCATCGGGTGCAAAATAAGGCACATAAAGACTGTTTACGTCCGTTGTTGTGGGCGGCGATTCAAGTGTGTCATAAGGGCTTGCCCGCATTTCAACACACCCAGCCCATGTCCGATTTAAATTGGCGAACATATCAAAGCGGTTTATGTCGTAGCCAAGAAAAATATCGTCCGCAATATCACTTTGTCCCGCCGCATCAATCCATGTTTCGTTTTTATATTGTGAGCCAACATTGACGGTCATTGTGTAAGGCACAAGCGCAATTTTAACAGGGTCTTCTTCTTCCGAATATTGCGCGGTATCGGCTAATATATTAATGAGACTATTGGATGCGTCTTTCAAATTTTGTAATTTACTGCCCGCCATTGATCCCGTGTTATCAAGCACAAGCACCACTTCCACACCTTGAAGCTCACGAAACACGCTTGATTTAGCAAACACTTCAATTTTATTCTTGCCAAAAATTTTCATGAACGAAGTGTCCACACTCAAACTTCCCGTTACATAAATTGAGTTTCCATCACGAATAAAAGATAAACCACCCGTGTTGATACCAGGATAATTGGCTTGGATAAACGCTTGGAAGCGCGCTTGTAGAGCCTCGTCCGTGCCTTGCGAACCTGCCACCGCAAGCGCTCCTGCATCAAGCGCTTGGGATAAGCGCGAACGCGCCATATATCCTTGTGCCAAATCATACCCAATGCCCATGGTCGCAATGATCACAGGGAATAGCATCCCAAACATGATCGCAATAACACCGCGCTTATTGCGCGCAAATTTATTTAAAAAAATCATCATTCTCTTTCTACCGTTTGTGAACGGCGCCCTCTCAAAAAGGCACGTTCGCTCATAAGAATATCGCCCGTAAATACCACCGAGAAATAAGGCTTAAATACATAATTGACGGTCACAACGACCACGCCTTCGCCCTCGCCGCCCAAACCAGCCGTCAAATCAATCGCGCCCGTATCGGCCACCATATTGCGAGTCTCGCGCCACAATTGAAAAGGCATTTCAACCTCATCAAACTCAACACTCAAAATATCCATACCATAAGTGTCTGTCGGCATGTCACCGTAAGCCAAGCGTCCTGCCGTTTCAAAATTATCGAGCATCAGCGTGTCCACTTTTTTTTCACGCGCCACCAAATCACCAATAACTTGCGCCGCCGTAATGGTTTTTTGTTGCGCAATAACACCATTTCCCAAATCCCATAACCCCATGAATAACAACATCAATATAGGGAACAAAAGCGCTGCCTCGACGATGGCCGCGCCTTTTGTATTCTCTCTAAAGCTTTGCGCGTTATTCTTGATAAGGTTCATTTTTCACCAAAATCGTGTTCAATATTAATCGTGTGTTATCGCCATTATTTGATAAGGCTGATCCTATAAAAGGCGTTAAAAATGGATAACGATACGCAAGCCTGACCATCACGACATCGTTTTGTGTGCTGCCTTGGTAACTGCCATTATTGTCTAAATTTCCATCCTCGTCATAGGTGGCACCATGATTGCTAAAATCACCGTAACTGCCACCTTGCATCACGGCCACTTCAAATTGAATATCTTCACATGGAATAAACACAGCCGCGCGGTCACACACCACATCTTTAAAGTTTTCATACGGATCGCCCGCCATTTCATTAATTTGACCCGTACGGATTATGCGCGCGCCCACATTGGCAGACTCGGCTAGTAATGATGATGTTGTAAAATAAATCGATAGTTCGACCATGCCTATGATCATCCAAAAAAATGGAATGGCCACAAATGCGAATTCAACGGCCATTGAGCCGTCTTTTCGTTTTATAAAACCTAGATTGAAAGGCGTTTTGGCGCGTAATTTATTCAATAAGAATCCTTTTTTTGTTAAAAATTGGACTCCATCCACATTGATCCAGCTTTAAGTTTACACAAAAAAGTTAAAGAAACCCTAAGTTTTACCTTCAAATTGAGGGAGTTTAGCGAGGATTAATCTAAATCTTCATCTATGGGGAAGCCACTTCCATCAATGGGAACAGCGCCCGTGACCTCGCGTCCCCATTTACGCTCAAGGTCAACCATTTTACTCTCAACATCTCTCAAACGGGCTTTACCGCGCTCAAGCATGAATGTTGAGACAAGATTGCTTATGGTATAAAAAATGATGTAACCCGCCGCTGCCGCCGCATAAATTGTGATCACATTGGCTGGTTGCGCAATAATAGAAAAAGACTCCGCAACAGATTGAGCGCGACCACTCGTCCATAATTCAAGTAAGAATGGCGTTAAACCAGCGATATTCATGGCCGCTACGGACAAAGTTTTTATACGATCTGGTGTAGGGTCCATCAAAAGCGCTGCAAAAGTTGGTAATAACCCTATCCCAAGCAAAATCGTCGTTGGCAAAAATGCGAGCATGCAAGCCAGCCCCGCCGTACCCAATATCCAAATTTGCCACGTTGCGCCACCTTTTTTTTGAGGGGCTAACGCTTCTGCTTCGGTAGATTTATCGGCTTTATCTTTTTTCTTTTTTGCCATCGCCTACATCCCTCCATTTTGTAAAAAAACCATTATTAAGCCAGCCGCAACAATAAATGCCAATATAGAGGACACCATTGTGGCCACCTCCATACCTGTGCGCTTGCCAAATAATTGTGGATTTTGGAGACGTGTCGTAAGATTGTCACGTTCTACACGTAACCCTTTATACTCATTAAAAGCATGGGCGAATAAAGCTTGGTCGCGCGCCAATGTGTTGGGGTCTGTGACAATTTCAAGAATGCGCCATAAATGACCGTCATTTTTGATCTTATCAACTTTCTTTTTGACCTCATTTCTTAAATCACGGTCATGGAATGTCGCATAAATAGGTTTGATGAGCTCTGCCATCCATAAGGTAAGTTCTGGTAATTTTGAAATATTCGATCTCTTTTGTAACGCTGATAAACATCGTAATGTACCCAAATACATTTGTGCGGGTCGCCCTGAATTAATATCAAACATATGCATTTCGATGGCTTTGCGATCACGCTCTGCTAAAAAGGCTATGATATGGCGATCCAATAATCTTGATGGTTTTGGACTTTGTTTGCAGGCTTCGTTCAATCCAAAAACCACATCTTCTGGCGTACGCACAAATCCATGTTTGAACATTGAAGATAAGCATGGTGCTTCTTGATTTAAGATGTATACCGCTCGTTCCACACCAAAACCTGGCGTTTGCGAATTTTTCATCATATTACGGCATTGATCAAATTTCTGACTGATCGTCAAATTATCTATATAAGGTTTTTCCGTTGAGGAGAGCCAATACGTCACGATGGGTGATAAAAGTATATCAACAAAAGGTTGCATATTGGCCTCTCGTCTGTACGCATCAGCCATTAATACACCGAGTCCATCAGGCATAAAAGAAATATCGTGAAATCTTATGCAAGCATCAGGATCAACGGCCAATGATAACAATGTGGCGATTTTATCAGGGGCATTAATTTTATTCATGGGATCTCTGGCCAATCGCCCTGCCCCTTCAATACGATCAATCATCTCCATGTCTTTAAGAGCGCGATTGGCCCATTGCGCTAATTCATCACTGTTAATGAGAGCTGCCGCTTCATTAGGATAACGCGTTATGGCTGTTGCAAGAACTTTGGGACGTGTGAATTTTTTACCAGCAAACTCAAATGGCCTCGAGGCTGGTTTATGGCGGGCAATTTGCTTAGGCGTTGATCGGCGACCATCCAGCCACGCTTCAACATCTGACATCGTCCAGCGGTCTTTTGGATCGTCGATTAAGGCGCCGCGGAAGAATTCTTGCAAATTTGGCGCTATACGCATATCGCCCAATAAAGCGGCATAAGAACCCACCTCTTGTTTGGCGCGGATCATATCTTCTTCTGATGGGTTACGAAGCACGTCTTTACTCCGATAAAATAAGGCCGCCGTCACGCCAAGCGCATAAACGTCATCTGAAAATGTTGTGGGCCCGCGCCCCATAGGGTGCGCCATGGCGCGCTCAATCGGCTCAAACAGAGCTGGTTGTGTCGATGATCCTGCATAAGAAAGGCATTCCCCGAGCATCGTACTCGTTCCGCCAGCTTTACCACCGTTAAATAAGTTGCTCGGTCTGATTGATCCATGAACCAAATCAACCTGATTGGTTGCCCGCAATAACGAGAGCACAGGAATTACGATGCGATCTTGAACATGCTCAGCTTTCCAACCCATGCTAAAACCCGTATCAACATCACTTAAGGGTTGACCGCAAACATCTTCGTATACAAACACCATGCGTTGCGTTTTATCGTTCGGCCATACAATCACGGCGGCAGCAATTAATTTTGGAACTGTGTCAGATAATATTTTTGTGTATTGCGTTATCCAGCGCACGCGCGGCTGAGTGCCCAACTCACACACAACAGCCACACATGAATGATCAGGGCTTTGCGCTGTATAGGCATTGGCGTATTTGTGTGAAAATTCTGGTCTTGGTTGATCAACGAGAATTGAAATTTGATCGTTAAAAGTAACCTTTTGCCCGCCCTTATTATTTGGGGGCGTATTCGTCACGTCTTGTTGAGAATTTCGCTGTTCCTCAGCCATATTTTTCCTTTAACTGGTGGTGCATAATCTTTCTGATCACACATAGTTATAGTAACATATTTATAAGAATGGATCACGCATCAAAATTGTGTCTTCGCGTTCTGGTGACGTTGACACGATTTGCACAGGGCACCCTGCCAATTCTTCAATACGGCGAATATATTTCACGGCCTCGGCTGGCAATTGTGCAAAGTTACGCGCGCCATAAGTCGACTCGCTCCATCCATCAATTTCTTCATAGACTGGCTCACATAATTTTTGCTCGCACGCTTGCGCAGGTAAATAATCGATAATTTCACCGTTTAATTTATAGCCCGTGCATATTTTTAAGGTTTCAAATCCATCCAAAATATCCAATTTTGTGAGCACCAAACCCGTGATACCAGACACCGTGACGGCTTGTTTGGCGAGCACTGCATCGAACCATCCACAACGACGCTTACGCCCCGTGTTCGTTCCAAATTCGCGGCCTTTTGTGCCTAACATTTCTCCCACTTCATTGTCTTGCTCTGTTGGGAAAGGTCCCTCGCCGACACGCGTGACATAGGCCTTTATTAACCCCAGCACGGATGTGATGCCATGCATTGGAAACCCTGAGCCTGTGCACGCTTGCGCAGGCACAATATTACTCGAGGTCACATAAGGATAAGTGCCATGATCAACATCCAATAAGAACCCTTGTGCACCTTCAAAGAGGATTTTTTTGTGCGCAATACGCGCCTTATCGAGCTCTTGCCACACACGCCCCACATACGGCAAAAGCGTGTCTTTAATGTCCATCAATTGATTGTAAATATCATCTGCATCCACAGGATCAGCGCCAAGCCCCACACGCATAGCATTGTGCGCCACGGCCAAGCCCCCAATACGTTCTTTTAAATATTTAGGATGATTAAGATCGCCCATGCGCAATGCCCTGCGTCCGACCTTGTCTTCATAAGATGGGCCAATACCGCGCCCTGTTGTGCCAATTTTATCCGCACCTTTTGCGGCCTCAATGGCTTGATCCATGCCTGAATGCCACGGTAAAATAATTGGCGCTTGATCAGATATCATCAATTTTGTGTGATCAATTTTAACGTCTGCTTTGCGTACTATATCTATTTCGTGGAGCAACGCCCACGGGTCAACCACAACGCCATTACCGATCATAGACATCGTACCATCGCGCACAATACCAGAGGGCAATAATGCCAATTTAATCGTTTTGCCATCAATCACCAATGTGTGACCCGCGTTATGACCGCCTTGAAAACGTACAATTACTTCGGCGCGCGCGGCGAGCCAATCAACAACTTTTCCTTTTCCCTCATCGCCCCATTGAGCGCCCATCACCACCACTGCCGTCATTTTATATTATCTTCCACTTTCTTATCTTCATCTGTTGCTTGTTCAATTGGTTCTTCACTAATTTCTTTTGTGTCCACGATATCGGAATTGTCATCATCGAGAATGGTTTCTGGAGTGATTTCAGCCACTTCTTCACCTTGATCTTCGATTAAGTCTTCAGGCGCGTCACTCACTTCAATGTTTTTGGCCAAAGCAAATAGTTGCTTCACTTGCGTGTTAAGCGTTTTTATATCATCCAAATTGTCTGCGGTTTGCAGTATTAAAAATCCATCGACTTCGTGACCCATCAAAAGTCTTTCGGCGCGTTTGATCGAAAAGAATGTTTTAAGATCATCCAGATGCGCATTCTTCCAAGTGTCAAATAAGTGCACATCGCGCGCGACACATCGCAAACCTGTAAATTCTTTTTCTTCTGGTAATGTCATTTTTTCAACATTTTCAATTTCGGATAACACGCTCGTATAAGCGCGTGATCCAATAGCGATTCCCGTAGGCAATCCCGTTTTAAGATAAATTTCTAAGGTTGTGCGGAACTCGCGCACCCGCAAAACGGGGTCAACAACCTCTTCAACATAGATGTTTATGCGGCGACCATTAATTTCTCCCTCAACCCGCGGCGCTTGATACCACTTGCCTTTGGCGACATCTAAATTATGTTTGCGGGCAAAAATCCCCCATGTCTTTTGTTGTCTCCATATGGTTTTCATCGAGCGCGCGAAAAGCCACCCGACAAACAATACAAAAGCTATCCAAAATAAAAACCAAATCATGTGTGATCATATGATACGCGTGGCAATCTCATGTGACAATAAAAAAGCCCCGTCTAATCACAGGGCTTTTTAAAAACTGATTTATGAGTTTGTCTCGATTAACGAGAGTAGAATTCCACAACCAAGTTAGGTTCCATCATCACAGGATAAGGCACCTCATCAAGTTGCGGTGTGCGCACGTATTTTGCTGTTCCTTTAGCAAGATCAACATCAATATATGTTGGCAAATCACGCTCGTTGCTTTGTGCCGCAAGCATAACCGCTGGAATAGTTTTGGCTTTTTCGGTCAAAGTGATTTCCATGCCTTCTTTTACCAAAAATGACGGAATGTTCACACGCTTGCCATCAACATGAATATGATTGTGGCTCACAAGCTGACGGGCAGCAAACATTGTTGGTGCTAATTTCGCACGATACACAACGGCATCAAGGCGACGCTCAAGCAAGCCAATTAGGTTTTGTGATGTATCACCGCGTAGGCGAACGGCCTCGGCGTAATAACGACGGAACTGACGCTCACCAATGTTAGCGTAATATCCCTTAAGCTTTTGCTTGGCCATCAATTGGATACCGTAATCTGATTTTTTGGTGCTACGCTTGTTTGGACCATGTTGTCCAGGGCCGTATTCACGTGTGTTTAATGGTGATTTTGGGCGACCCCACAGGTTTACACCTAGGCGGCGGTCAATTTTATGCTTTGCAGCAGGACGTTTCTCAGACATTTTTGTCTTTCTCCTATTTTTTAGTTATTGACCCGATAGTCTCTTATCAAGCGGGAGAGCTAACCCCTCCACTTTCTCGGGAATATGGCTGTTTTAAGAGGTTTTAAGGCACACTGTCAAGCGTTTTATGGGCGAACTATTTGATAACCCCGCCCACGTACAGTTTTGATGATTTTTTTACCAATGTTTTTTTCATCGTAAATAGCATCAAAATGCAATCTGAGTCTTTTTATAAATACGTCTAAAGTATTAGAATAGCCGTTGTTAACCGATCTGTTTTCTGGACTTGTGTCTCTATAGATTTTTTGATTGATTTTTGTTCTTGAAACGATGCCAGGATTACTTAGAAGAGCCTCAAGAGTTTTTATCTCATAAGCAGTTGCACGCACTGGCTCTCCATTAAAAAATAATTTTCTATTATTAGGATCATAAGCTAAATCATTATTCGGGCCAAATTTGATGGTAGGCTTTTGAATCTCTTGTGCGTATTTTTCACGCCGTTTACCCGCTCTATGAAAGGCAAGAATACCCTCTTGCGTGCGCCCCTTTGAAATATCAACAACTTGATCAAAACCTTGATCAAGCATATACGTGCGATCCCTCCAAGAGCTTTGATTGGTAATCGCCATAATGTAAGCTGTATTACCCAATTTTCTTAATTGATCAATTTCCTCACCATCATTTAAATCCCCGTCAACATCAGAACACAATACAAATTGATGTTTATTTGCAACTCTCAAATTGTTTTTAAAAAATTTGTAATGAACATACTCAATATTACCGACGGATTTGTTAAATGTATCCATCAACCAATTTTTTTCAGCAGTGGTAAAATATGTTATAAGCATTTACAATATGTAATAATATTTCGGTATTATTACAAGTTAAAAATTAACGCATTAAACGATAACCAACACCACGAACAGTTTGGATAATTTGTTTGCCCATACCCTCTTGCCCAGAGGCTTTATCAAAATGTCTTCTTAGATGACTAATACAATTCTGGATATCATTATGTTCATTATCATCAACGTTTGTGTGATGATACACATTTGTTTTAATAGCATTGTTTGAGACAACTTTACTATCAGCCTTTATGAGTTGCTCCAAAATATTAAATTGACGGTAGGGTATTTTAATATTTTTATTTTTCCAGCGCAGACGAGCACTTTTTCTATCAAATGTAAAATTATTTTCGGGCCCAAACTTAATACTTCCTTCGGTACGCATTCTATTTATAAATCTGATGCCCGCTGTTCTAAAGGCTCTTATGGCTTTGTAGTGATTGTCTTTTAATATAACATCATCGTGTATCGTCTGCACCTGATCTGCGCCATCATAAAGATGGTCTTGAGTGTTTATATTTTTTAGTTTCGATAGGATCATCAGGTGCGTTTGTGGAAAATTTTGTCTCAACCGTTTAATAACATCATCATTTAAACGATGACGATTCTCACATACAACAATACTGTCATGCTCCATTTCAGGTTGAAAATCATCCATGCTTTGAACTGATGTAAATTCATCATAAAACTCAGGTTCAAAATATTTCTCCAAAATATCTCGACCTTGTGACGTGTTATAAACATAAAGCATATATATTATGTAATGTATACTGACGCAAAATGCAAGCTATTTATTACTTACAATACTAAATCAAGACACATATAATGTAATATTGCCAGACATTTATCATATATCACATTTACATTCTCTTAAAAGAAGCCAATGTAAACGGGATGACTTTATTGCCAAAATTATCGGGACGTATCATTGCCGCAGTTTTGTCAACTGTGATGATCATGGTCATTGGTTTTTTGTTCATCAATAAGGTTGATTTAGAACCCAAGATAACGCCTGATTTTTTCTTTTCGTCTGATAGCGCCATCTACAAACAAGATAAAGCCATTCAAAACGAATTTCCGTTTCAACAGCAAATATTACTCAATGTCACAACGGATAATATCGGCAATCCTAATTATATCCGAAAAATTCAAGTGTTAAGCAATCGTATTCAATCCATCAAAGGCATCAACTCGGTTCAAAGCATCACGCATGGTCCTAAAAATTTGAACGCCGCTCTCAACAACCCACTTTGGAAAAGGTTACTTATAGGGGACAATCAAAAATCCAGCTTTATCATTGCCTTTGTGAGTACGGATCAATTTGCCCCTCTCATTCGAAAAGTTGAAAAAATTGTGAATGACGAGCAAAGCGGTTCTTACAAAATTCGTATCTCAGGCTTGCCTTATATAGTGGAACAAATACGCCGCAACCTAACGAACGATATGAAAACGTTTACATTTGGCGCCATCATTGTGAGCGCGCTCATGTTATTGGCTGTTTTTAGATCTGTATTAATTGTCATCGGCGCAGTCATAACTTGCGTGATTGCCGCAATGCTTACGCTTATTATTCAAAGCTCTATGGGCATATCAATCGGTATCTTAACCGCTAATTTGGGAACCATCGTATTTGTGCTCACGCTGTCTCATATCATCTTTATGATTTCAAATTGGAGTAATGCTTCAAAAGACGATGGAAATGCTAAACTTCGGCACACGTTAAAGTACACGCTCACCGCCTCTTTTTGGGCAGCCTTGACCACTTTATTGGGATTTGGCAGTTTGATATTTGTCGACGCTAAACCTCTGAATGAATTAGGGGTTGGTGGCACGGTTGGCACAATAAGCGCTATCATATGCGCCTATACTATTTTTCCAGCATTCTTGAGATTTGCCAACGTTAACCCAACGAAATTCACGTACTCACTGGCAAAAAAATTCCCATTACCAGAATTATACGCACGGCGTTTGACGCAATTCATCATCATCATGACGGGTGTAATTGGGTTATACGGCATTGAACGCATTAACACTGACCCCAGCCTTTTGTCTTATTTTAAAAATGACAGTGATCTATACCAAGGTCTCTATCACGTTGATGACAATGGTGGCAGCAGCCCATTACTATTTGTTATTAAGCGTAAAGATAATGGAAGATTAGACAATGGCGCATCCTACGATCAAATGTGGGGAATGCAACAACGTCTTAGTGCGCAACCTTCCGTGGGCTCCGTTATATCCTTACCCGTGATCATGGCCGAGGGGAATGAACATTGGCTTGGGCGGTTATTGCCATGGAATATTCTACTTGATATCTTATCAAAGCCCGAACATGGCGCAGTCGCAAAAAGTTTTATAAACACCAATCGTGACAAGGCCGTGTTCATCATTCGAATGAATGAAGGCGGACGTACCCAAGATCGGCTTAGTATCATTAATGAATTGAAATCAATCCCTTCTCAATATGGTTTAAAATTATCCTCTATTGGTGGAGCCTATTACCTTCAAGGCGAACTTGCCTCATCGGTATCGCAAAGCATGATTATCGGCATTTTGTCTTTAATTGCACTGTTTGGCATTGTTGGCTTAATCATTTCTGGGCAATGGATTATAGCGTTTAGTGTGATGATTTGCGCATCCTTTGTATCCATTATCGTTTTAGGCACGCTCGGGGCGTTGAAAATCCCCATAGATATTATTTCATCGCCCGCCATTAATATTTGTTTGGGACTAATCGTCGATAACATTATTCACCTAACGCTCGCGGCCAAACGCCGTGCCAAAACCTTAAGCAATAAGACCATGAGCAGTTGGACTGTTTGGAAAGAAGCCCTAGATTCCCAAAGCTGGCCTGCCATAATTTCAACGCTTACGATAATGATTGGATTTAGCGTGTTTGGGTTATCAGATTTCCCGCCCTCGCAACGATTTGGCTTGGAAATTGTGTACGGCGCTGGTGTCGCAATGTTTATAGCGCTCGGCGTATATCCATACTTGATCACACGCTTCTCAAAACTTAAAACAACGTTCTAGAGTTATCAAAAAATATTCCAACAATTGATATTTATCTAAATCCTAGAAATCATATCTTCTAAGATAGTGGTGGGCGAGGCCGGATGAAACAAGTTCACCAACAAACTCAGTAAAAACAATGCCTTACAGTTTCAAGTTTGACCGTTGTGGACACTCATTGTGTAACAGTAAAATCAAGCAATCTCAAGATTTTTATTAAGGTCAGTTTGTCACTAAGGAAACTATTCTTAAATATTAAAAAACGAGTTCACGAGTCACTAAAATGGGGAATATCTATTATGTTCAATATTTATTGAGTTAAGAAAAGTCGAGGATATTCTTCTTAAGCGTGTTATTGACATATTGTTTTTTCTTTGTTAATATAACGTGCGATGTATAGTGAGCTAAAGAAACAAAATAGTGAAGCGTTTGCGCAAGCGGTGCGTAAACATCATAATGGAATTTTGGAACTAGACTTTTTATTAGATATTGTGAGGCATGCAGGGCGCGATGCCGCGCCATTATTGCCTTATTTGATGGGGCTTTTATTGGCAAAAGACAGCGAACCAAAAGTAAAAATACAGCCGCGCGACCCGTTTGTTTTGCTTGAGCAGGCGGGTTATGACGCATTCCATGCGGATACACACGCCTTACAAAATGATCCCACGTTCATGTCTTATTTTGAGCAGGACGAAAAACTTTGTACATTTAGGTCTGATAGTCGTTTTAAAAATTATCATATCATTCACGCTATTAAAAAGGGTGCAGATAAAATAAAGCGCGATGATTATCGTGGCAAAGAAGAGCGTCAAGATGATTACGGCACCTCGGTCATCTCCATTCAGATGCTAAAAACAGGTGGGTTTATCAGCATTAAAAATCGTTATAATCATACGGTCTCTGGCTGTGACAACACGTTTAATAGCAACCCTAATAATATTATTGATGGGCTGACCGCTGCGCTCAAAGATCATTTTGATGTTGATTTCTTTGTCTCCAAAAATCCATTACCAGATGGCTATGTCCTGATGGGCAAACAGATTTTACAATATTATGCAGAGCGCAACAATATTTACTATGGCGACCAAGCTTATGCCAAAGATGGAGAAATCCATGCGCTTAACCGTTGTTGTGAAACTATGTTTGATGGGTATATTTTTGATCATAAAACCAAAACCATGCGCAATATTGATCCACTAAGCATTGATAGTTTCCCAAAAGATTTTAACCGCGCTTACGGCGGCAATAAGAAATTTTTTGTCAAAAACAGCAACCTCATGATGGACGGCGAGGTTTTAATTGGCGCCGAACAATCACGCATCACAACCATCAACCTAGCCGAGCTGACCACAACGGGTGATGGGTTCATGTGCAATGCCAAAGCGTTAACCTCAGCTAACTTGCCTGCTTTAACCACAGTGGGTAATAATTTCATGCCAAATGCCAAAGCGTTAACCTCAGCTAACTTGCCTGCTTTAACCACAACGGGTGATGGTTTCATGCGCGATGCCAAAGCCTTAACCTCAGCTAACTTGCCCGCCTTGACCACAACGGGTGATGGTTTCATGCGCGATGCCAAAGCCTTAACCTCAGCTAACTTGCCCGCTTTAACCGCAGCGGGTGATAGGTTCATGGGTCCTGTCAGATTAAAAATATAATTTTTTAAAAGTGATTAATTATAGTCACTTTATGATCAAGAAAAGCTTTTTTTAATAACGATAATTGAATATTATCGG
>JBBKXB010000005.1:0-31378 GCA_037969255.1 Bdellovibrionales bacterium
GCGATTCAAGCTTATTTAA
The DNA here is from genome assembly GCA_037969255.1 of Bdellovibrionales bacterium. Lineage (GTDB taxonomy): Bacteria > Pseudomonadota > Alphaproteobacteria > Micavibrionales > JBBKXB01 > JBBKXB01. The sequence goes on from JBBKXB010000005.1 coordinate 20, forward strand.
AACGTACGCCTGATACGATTGAAAGATTACAAATTATAGCCGCACGTGATAACCGATCACTTGGTGTACGTCTTGTCAAAGGCGCGTATTGGGACAGTGAGATTAAATATGCCCAAGAAATGGGACATGATGATTTCCCAGTGTTTACACGCAAAACACACACGGATTTATCGTACGTTTATTGTAGCGATTTGCTCTTGCAAGCGCCAAATCTGCGCCCTGCTTTTGGATCACACAACGCCATGAGCTTAGCCGCCGTGGTCGAACTTGCTTGCCAAGATAAAGACCTTTTTGAAACGCAGCGCCTTGTTGGGATGGGTGATGACGTACACGAGGCCATGCGCGATGAAGGGTATAATATTGGCGTATACGCGCCCGTGGGGCCACACGAAGATCTACTCCCTTATTTGGTGAGACGCCTTCTTGAAAATGGCGCCAATACGTCATTTTTAAAACAATCGGGTTTGGATGATGCCTCTATATTCACTGATCCTTATGACTTAATTTCCAAAACGGTGATCACGCCCCACCCCTTTATTAGACAACCGAGAAATTTATACGACACGCGTAAAAATAGCCTCGCGCCCGATCTCGGTAATAGAGATGGATGCCTCTCTTTAAAACAAGCCATTGAAACTAAAGCACGTACACTAAAACTTAAAGATATTAAAAACGAGACGACACAAAATATAGATAAAGCCTTTGAAAAATCTAAGAATGCATTTTGTAATTGGCATTTAACATCACCCGATCACCGCGCGGGGTTACTTGAAAAATTAGCAGATTCCTTGGATGATAACCGCGATACATTGTTCGCATATTTACAATCCGAGGCGGGTAAAACGATTGATGATGCCATTGCCGAATGGCGCGAGGCGATTGATTTTTGCCGTTATTATGCGGCGCGTACGCGCCTTGATTGCGCGCCTCAATCTCTTAATTCGCCCGAGGGGGAAACGAATATCTTGATGCGTGAAGGACGCGGTGTTTTTGTGACCATTGCACCGTGGAATTTTCCACTCGCTATTTTCCTAGGACAAATCACAGCTGCTTTGGGCGCGGGTAATTGCGTGATTGCCAAGCCATCTGAAGAAACACCTCACATAGCCGCATTTGTGATCAAATTAATGCACAAAGTTGGCTTTAAAAAGGACGTTATTCAAATCGTGCAAGGGGATGGCAAAGTGGGTGCTTATTTAACCGCTCATACCTCGTGCGATGGTATCGCCTTCACAGGATCGTTCACCACGGGTAAAATTATTCAACGCGTCATTGCCAATCGTGACGGCGCTATGATCCCGTTTATTGCCGAGACAGCAGGACTTAATGCTATGGCCGTTGATAGCACAGCTTTGCCTGAACAGGTGGTGGATGATATTATTCATTCTGCATTTGGGTCGGCGGGACAGCGTTGCTCAGCGTTAAGACTATTATTAATCGAAGACAAGGCTGCCAAAAACATACTATCCTTATTGAGTGACGCAATAACTATTCAAAAAGTTGGGAACCCGTCTGATTTTTCTACAGATGTCGGCCCTATTATCTCTGAAAAACAAGCGAACGATATTCGCGCTAAAATTTCTGATCTATCAAAACAAGGAACTGTTCTCGCGCAAGCAAATACCGAAACTAAAGATAAACGCTTTATTGCGCCTATTGCCATTGATATGACGGGGCATGATTTGCCAAGCGAGGAAATATTTGGCCCTGTGTTACAAATTCATCGCGTCAAAAACTTAAAAAAAGCAATTGATGATCTGAACGCCAAAGGCTACGCCCTCACATTTGGTATTCACACAAGACTTACCTCGCACATGCGCGATTATGCCGCACGCATTAATGCTGGCAATATCTATATTAATCGCGGTATGACAGGCGCAGTCGTGGGCGTTCAACCATTTGGTGGATTTGGACTTTCTGGTACAGGCCCTAAAGCTGGTGGGCCCGATATGCTCCGCGCTTTTACGCGTGAACGCGTCATTACAACAGATACAACAGCCGCGGGTGGTAATGCTGCGCTTGTGGCCTTAAGCGATAGCTTGAGCGTGAATTTACAAACGGAGAAAACAACATGAACATACTCGTCATAGGATCAGGTGCGCGCGAACATGCGTTATGCGAAAATATCCTCAAAAGCCCCTTATGTGACGATTTGTCATGCGCCCCAGGCAGCGCGGGTATTGCGGAAATTGCCACATGTCTACCCGATATTGGCGCAAAAGATATTGATGCTATTGTAACATATTGCAAAAACAATAAGCCTGATTTGGTGGTTATTGGCCCTGATGACACATTGGCTCTAGGGCTCACGGATGAATTAGAAAAGCTCGGCATTCCTGCATTTGGCCCTTCTCAGAAAGCCGCAAAAATTGAATGGTCAAAAGCCTATATGAAGGATTTATGCCGTACGTGTGGCATCAACACGGCGGCCTACGGATGTTTCACTGAAATGGACAAGGCAAAGAATTTTATCAACAGTATGGATGCGCCCATTGTTGTTAAAGCCGATGGGCTTGCCCTTGGTAAAGGTGTGCTGATTTGCGAGAATCATTGTGTGGCATTGCGCGTAGCGGAAAACATGCTTTCGGGGGATAAATTCGGCGATGCGGGGCGTGAAATCGTTGTCGAAGAATTTATGACGGGGTTTGAAGTGAGCTATTTTGCCTTTGTTGATGGCAACACTGTTTTGTCTATTGGACACGCCCAAGATCATAAACGTGTGGGTGAAGGTGACACAGGACCAAATACGGGCGGTATGGGCGCGATATCCCCAGCGCCCAACGTGACGCCTGAAATGGAAGATGAAATTATCAATGATATTTTCAAACCCATCGCCAAAAAAATGACGGATGATGGCACACCTTTTAGAGGTATTTTATTCGCAGGGCTTATGATTGATGGGCTTGGTACAGCGCGCGTAATCGAATTTAATGCCCGTTGGGGCGACCCAGAATGCCAAAGCATTTTACCGCGCGTGGACACCGATCTCGTGCCCATTATGCTTGCCACAGCCAAAGGTGAACTTGCCACTATAAAAGAGCCTATTAAACTTTCGAATAAACATGCGTTTGGCGTATTTTTGGCCGCAAAGGGCTATCCAGAAAGTTATCAAAAAAATACTGTGATTAAATTGCCTGAACAAACACCAAAAAATATTCACGTGTTCCAAGCGGGCACTTTAAGGAACGATAATGGGACATTGCGTAATGGTGGCGGGCGTACGTTATCCATCGTAGCGCTTAGTGATACTATTGAACAAGCGCGTGATGACGCGTACGCGTACGTTGATAATGTGGATTGGGCAGAAAAATTTTATCGCCGTGATATCGGGTGGCGCGCTTTTAAATAGGCTTAAAATTATATGGCTAGATCAGATAATACAGCGCTAGTAATGCGCTCAGGATCATTCACGTTAAAATAGGAAATTGGTGCCTCGGCGCCTTGCCCCACGAGGTATAAATTTTGTAACCCATGATCGCTTTGTAAGTTTTTCCAAAACATAGTTTGTGCCAAAACGGCTGAAAACCCTGGCCCACCCTTAATCGTTGTACGTGGTTGCACACCAAATATACGCGCGATTTCAGAGCCCATATAAACAGCAAAGCCTTCAATATTTTTATCCAAATCTTTATAATGGCTGCATAAGCGCCCCATAATGGCGCGTGCAAGTTCAACGCGATTGCCCTCACTGCGTTCAAGATCGGCGTTGGAATAAGCGCCAAGCACAGAAATCACTTTGTCTGTGGGCACGCCATCTTTAACATCCACAAGCGCCATTTGAACAAGCATCTCAGATGATATGCGCCCTGATAACGCGTTGGAATACGATGCCGCGAGGTCTTTGGCGTTGAGCCCGAGAAGACGATACCCCGTATGCATGAGTTTTGCGTCTTCTTTAACCGAGTCTGGAAAATTCTTGAGCAGTAATTTTATGCGCACATATTGTGACGGTTTACTCTCGCTTTCAATGCGAGCGCGCCAATCCATAGCCATGGCATCATTGCCCATCAGATCAAGAAATGTTTGGCACACAGGCATGTCCGAAATCACACGATCAGCCATAATTTTTTGCGCGTCTTGGGTGATGACACCGCGCACATAGCCATCTTCTATAATGAATTCTTTTGGCGACAATATAGTTTTATCAATCACGCCTGCCTCAGCGCCAAGTTCTTTGAAACGTGTGCGAAGTGATTCAACACCCACGCGCATCACTTTGTTGCCAAGCGATTGCCAAGCGAGATCAAGCAATCCTGCGGCGCTACCAGCGGCCAATGGATTAGAATGAACAATGAATGCCACCTCACTCACCACAGCCTCTTTATAGGCATCAACACTTAAATATTTGGCCACATAATCGACAATAGACAGCGTGAATAAATCAGAAAATGATTTTTGCACCGCTTGATCTTGTTCGGCCATTTTATTGGCAGCATTGTAAACTTGATATAAATCTTGCCATGTTTTGCCTTGTTCGCGTGGAGTAGACTTTAAAACGCCAGCCAACAGCACAGCCACGCGTCCCAAATTGCGCCAAAAAGAGAGGTATTTATCAGGGTCTTCGCCAAAATATTCTTGGGCATCGCCAGGCGCCATAGGCAATATCATGGAAATATCTTCATCAGAAACATCCGATAATGGAATGGCATAACCCGTTTCACCATCATCAATTATATTACATTTTCTCAATAATGATGGTGACACGCAAACAGGTCTATGCGGGCAAGCACCAAGCGTTTCACCCTCGTAAAATTCTTCATCCGCCAAAGCTCCCATCGCGGGGGATGGCGGGCTAATGATGGTGACTTTGATGTTTTCTTTGGCAAGCAAATAGGCCGTCGCAAGACCTTGTATGCCGTTACCTATCACCAAGATTTCTTTACTGCTCTCGCTCATATCTCAAATTACTATCCCCATTATTTATCATATCTTTATTTAGCGGTTTGCATTCCTGATTTGAAATGATACCATTCGTTCTATGATGGGCACAGACGCTGATAAAAGCAAGCCATTTTGGGGAACGGTTTTTTTCATTATCACAATTGTTGTGATTTTGGCCTCACTTGGTATATGGCAAGTACAACGCTTGGGGTGGAAGAACAATCTCATTGATAGCTTGAATAATCGCGAGGCTGTTTTACAAGCGCCTAATATGCAAGCTTGGGATGTCTCATTATCAAAACCAGAGCCCGTTTTATTTTTTGGTCATTATATCCCTGAATATACAATTCTTGTGCGCCAAACCGAAAAAATTATCATGTACATGCCTTTTCGTACCAGTGATGGCGTCTATGTTATGGTACGCCGCGGCACAACAACGAATGACAAAATAGCAGGGCAGGCGCTCGCGCAAACCACAAGCTCGGGCACAATCTCAATTATCGGCGTACCAACGCCTCGCCCGCATAACGTTCCTATGATTTCTGATCAAAAAGCGGATGGGATTTTTTGGGATTATCTTGATTGGACGGATGTTAAAGCGCGCTTTAAAACACAACCGTTTGCGCCTTATATTCTAACCGTTCTAGAAGAGCCAGATATGGGGTTAGAGCTTAATCGCGCGTTGCCTGAAATTCGTAATGAACATAGAAATTACGCAATATTTTGGTTCGTGATGGCGGCATTATCAGGCTTACTCCTCACCCGCTTCTTGCTTCTTCCGAAAAGCGGCGAATAAATCCAGCGCCACAACATTACTGTTTTCATCAATAACGGGGGATTTTTTAATGGATTTTTCCCTTGTATCATGACCAGAAAGTAGGGCTTCTGCGCGATCCGCTTGGTCATAAGCTATATCAATTAAAATATTTATAATCTCGTCCACATCGTCAATTTCTTCAAACATCGAACCTAAGGCCGCCAGTTGTATGGGGCATAATTGTAACAATTCACTAATATCATCAAGACCAATATCCTCACCCAAATATGCGGGGCCAAAAGTTTCCACGCTTTCAATGCCAAGATATTTCATTTCCGTGACTTTGGTGTGATCCGCCTTATCATAGCGTTGGCAATACTCGGCCAACACAACGGCGCACAGCCCTAGAGAGATTAGCGCCAAATCAGGTGGGTCGTTTTGAATGATGTCTTTGATCCGTTCAAGGCGCTCTTCATCAACACCGTCAACACTGTGAAGCCCCGAATGCAAAATTGATGGCGCGCGTGTTTGATCATACAAACTGGCTAGATGTCTTTCTGAGAGTCGTGTGATCATAGAATCCAGAGTCTATGGATTCTCTAAAATGATCAAGTGTTGGTATAGTTATTGCCAAGCATTACATTTAATGCCTAAGTTAAACCTATGGTCGCACTTGTTAAAACCGTTGCCTTTCATGGGCTTGATATCCAACCCATTGACGCGCAAGTGCAAATCTCAAATGGTCTCCCTGCTTTTACTGTTGTTGGACTGCCCGATAAAGCCGTGGCGGAATCACGCGAACGCGTACGCGCCGCGCTCACGTCCTTAGGATTATCTCTTCCCCCTAAAAAAGTAACTGTAAATCTTGCGCCCGCCGATGTACTCAAAGAAGGTGCGCATTTTGATCTACCCATCGCGATAGGCGTGCTCACAGCCATGAATATTATCCCGCAAGATGCAATAGATGATTACATTGTGCTTGGTGAAATGGGTCTCGATAGCGGGATACGAAAATGCAATGGTGTGTTGCCCGCCGCGGTTCATGCTAATGAGCGCGAACTTGGGTTAATTTGTCCCGCCGATTGCGGTATGGAGGCGGCATGGGCGAGCGCGGACATGGATATTCTGGCGCCTAAATCACTCTTGCAACTCCTCAATCATATCAAAGGCACACAAGTGCTATCGCGCCCTTCTGCGCGTCTTACAAAAAATGAAAAAGATGGCAAATGTCTGTCCGAAGTTAAAGGGCAAAAATTGGCAAAACGAGCGCTTGAGATCGCTGCCGCTGGTGGGCATAATTTATTGATGATAGGCCCGCCAGGCTCTGGGAAATCAATGCTGGCAAGTCGTATGCATAGCGTTATGCCAGATTTATCTTCTTCGGAAGCCTTAGAATTATCTATGATCCATTCGCTGGCGGGCACATTGCCAGATGGCGGCCTCATCACAACGCGTCCCTATCGTGATCCGCATCATTCGGCGTCCTTGCCATCATTAATAGGTGGTGGTCACAAGGTGAAACCGGGGGAAATATCACTGGCACATAATGGAGTCTTATTTCTTGATGAATTGCCAGAATTTGCGCGTTCAACATTAGAGGCTTTGCGCCAACCGATAGAAACAGGATCGGCTCTTGTGGCACGCGTGAATTCACATGTCACATTCCCCGCGCGCTTTCAAATGGTGGCGGCGATGAACCCATGTCGATGTGGATATCTTGATGATGCCGAACGAGCCTGCCGTAAAGCGCCTTTATGTGGTCAAGATTATCAAAGCAAAATATCGGGGCCTATGATTGATCGGTTTGATTTATTCGTTCATGTCGGCTCGCTTTCTTATGCAGAATTAACGGATGAATCCCAGACATCGGAAACATCAGAAATTGTTCAAGAGCGGGTGAGCAATGCTCGCGAGTTGCAATCATCACGTTATGAAGATTTAGACGATAAAGAGGCGTTAAATGCACGTGTGCCCTATAGGTTGATTGAGCATGATGGTTATTTGAGCACGGAGGCCAAAGCACTATTGGACAAAACCGCGCCGCAACTTAATCTCTCAGCACGCGGTCTACATCGCACATTGAGGTTAGCGCGTACAATCGCCGATCTTGATCCAAATAAATCAACATCTATCCTAGACAAGCATCTGGCCGAAGCCTTATCCTATAGACGCCGAGTCACGGCTTAATAAATAAGAAAGTAAAAAATCATAAATTATGAGTAATGAAATAAAGAGTATTTGTGTGTATTGCGGAAGCGCCAATCGCGTTGATCAAAAATTTAAAGATAAAACTATTGAACTGGCTAAAAAATTGGTCAAAGACGAACAAACCATTGTGTATGGTGGCGGTAATGTTGGCTTGATGGGCATTCTCGCGCAAACGGGTATAGCTGAGGGCGGTAAAGTCATTGGCATTATCCCAGAACATTTGGTTTACAAAGAAGTGCAACACGATAACTTAACTGAAATGCATGTGGTTGATAGTATGCATACACGCAAACGGATGATGGTTGAAAAATCAGACGCATTTGTCGTGATGCCGGGCGGCTTTGGCACTTTGGATGAAGCGTTTGAAATCATCACATGGAAACAAATAGGTCTGCATGAAAAGCCAATTGTGTTTTGGAATATTGATGGTTATTGGGATCCACTCTTTAAAATGATGGATCGTATTGCGGATGAAAAATTCTCTGGCCCTGAATCTAAAAACCTTTTTGAAGTGATCACTGACCTCAAATATCTAGAAGAAGCGCTGGCGAAACGTCCCGAAGGTCCTCATGACCCCACAACAAAATGGATGTGATTACTTTATAACAGTAAGACAATTATAATAAAGACTTGAAACAATACCTATAACGAGAGAAGATAAAGCATGCACTATGGTCACTCCCATGAGAAAGCTAAAGTCTTTGCTGAGCAAGCAAATACGTTGATCGACAAATGTTCTTTACCAAGACGTCCCGATATTTACGAATTATTTTATGCGTACGTTACGGGTGAAATGCCCGAGGTGACTCGTGCGCTTGATAAAATTTTTGCGAAAAAACTTCTGCCTAACGAAGATGATTGTAATGAGATATATAATCTTCACATCAGTGATGGGGGGCAAGAAAATGCCATGCTTAATGCCTCTGATACCGTGCAAGACACTATTGGCGATGTAAAAACGATTATTGCCGCCATTCAAGTTGCCAGCAAAGATTTTGGGACGAATATGAGTGGTATGTCCGCACAATTATCTGAGGCCAAATCGCTCGATGATGTGACAGAGCTTGTAAAAACCATGATGGTGGAATCGTCAACTATTGTGACGAAAAATCAAGAATTAGAAACACAATTAGAACGAAGTTCGACAGCCATGGACACTATGTCTGGGGAATTGGAAAAAGTCCGCAAAGAATCGCTCACTGATGGTCTTACAGGCTTACCCAATCGTAAGAATTTTGATCGTACGTTGGACAAAACGTTTGAAAAATTTAACGAAGATAGCGAAAGATTTTCACTTCTTGTGCTTGATATTGATCACTTCAAATCATTCAATGACACATACGGACATCAAGTTGGTGACCGCGTTTTAATGTTACTCGCACGCGTCCTCCAAGATCACGCCACAGAAAACTTTTTCCCCGCGCGATTTGGCGGTGAAGAATTTGTCGCCATTGCCAGCAAAATGAGTATAGAAGAGGCGACCAAAGCCGCCGAATCAATCCGCGAAGGCATCGCAAGTAAAGAGATCATCAATAAAACTACGGGCGAGCGTCTTGGCCAGATCACAGTCTCTATTGGCGTGGCTGAAATTAAAGATGATGAACGCATAGGACAGCTTGTAGAACGCGCGGATAAAGCCATGTATGCGGGTAAAAAGGGCGGTCGCAATCAGGTTGTTACTGATTCCTTGTAAGTAATTTAAGAAAAAGCTCTAGGCATGGCTGGTTTATGATGTATGTGTTCAATTGACCAATCATGTTTACTACGAAGATTTACAACAATCTCGCTGTGAGCATTCCATGCATTTTGTCTTTGTTTGTCAGTAAGATGCTTGCTAACGATGGCTTGTCCTATCAATTTCAAGACAACAGGGATATAAGATATGTGCTCAATGTCTCTAGTGCGCCGTTTACCTTGTGCACCCCAATTTAAAGCCATAGTTGCTGGTGACATGAAAATTCTTGGATCATAAAAAATCTTTAACTCTGCATCAGTAACATGTATAAGTTTCGGAAGTGAGTCTCCATAGCGATCACTTAGGACTCTAGACGGTGGAACTGCAAACACGCCCGCTTTATTCAAACTTTCTTGAAAATCTGGCTTTCCGTAAGCCAATTCTAGAGCATCGATTGTATTATAAATTGAGTCCTCTTTACAGGTGATTATATCATCAATGATGATTTGAAATGCATCAAATAAGACGCGCTTTTGATTTGGATCGAAAGCATGTTTTTCTGCCAATTTAAAAAAATGACCGACATTACGACCATGACCAACAAGCAACATTTTTGCAGCTGCATTATATAGTTCTTGTTGTTCATCTGTATACCGTTGACCCTGAATGGTTAATTCCATCGTAATATATCCTCCTATAATTATTTTGAAATCATTAACACATATATTTTTATTATGCAAATTATATGTGTTTGGGGATCAATATTTTTTTTAACTTGCCTCATTGATACCACAATGCTAGATAACGGGCTTAGAAAAGATACTATTGTAGTAGAAAAGGAAAATTTATTATGAGCGATACAGCTGAACGCGTAAAAAACATTGTTGTGGATCACCTTGGTGTTGACGCAGAAAAAGTGAACGAAAAAGCAAGTTTCATTGACGATCTAGGTGCCGATAGCCTTGATACAGTTGAACTTGTTATGGCATTTGAAGAAGAGTTTTCAATTGAAATCCCTGATGATGCTGCTGAAAATATTCAAACTGTTGGCGATGCTGTGTCATTCATCAACACACAAAAAGCCGCTGCTTAATCACGAATAATGTGATTTATATCTAATTTATAAGACCCCTGCACTTTGCAATCAAAGTCAGGGGTTTTATAGTATTAATCTGATTTGCAAAAGAAAAGAGATTTAACCATGACAAAACGCCGCGTTGTTATCACAGGTATGGGCATTGTATCACCGCTTGGTGTTGGTGTTGATTATAATTGGGACGCCATCACATCTGGCCAATCAGGGATCAAAGCCATCACGCATTTTGATGCGAGCGATTTGCCATCCCAAATTGCGGGCACTATTCCCGTTGCCACGGATGACAATGATCCAGCGCATTATTACCGCGCGGGTTATGGTTGCCCCCACAAAGAACAAAAGAAAAATGACAAGTTTATTCAATATGCGATGAATGCCGCCAAAGAAGCCGTTGATGATAGTGGTTGGGTGGCAACAAGCACTGAGGATCAAAATCGTACGGGCGTTATGATTGGGTCTGGCATTGGTGGTTTGGGTGAAATATACGAAACAACGTTATTGATGCATGAACGTGGCCCGCGCCGCATTTCTCCATTTTTCATTCCCGCGTGTTTGATTAACTTAGCTTCGGGGCAAGTCTCTATCCAATACGGATTCAAAGGCCCTAATCATAGTGTCGTGACAGCGTGCGCCACAGGTGCACATGCGATTGGTGACGCGGCGCGTCTTATCATGTGGGATGATGCCGATGTGATGGTGGCTGGTGGTGCTGAGGCCGCTGTTAACCGTCTTGGTGTGGCTGGATTTGCCGCGTGTCGTGCACTATCAACGGGTTATAATGATGATCCCACAGCCGCCTCTCGTCCATTTGATGACGGACGTGATGGGTTTGTAATTGGCGAGGGCGCAGGCGTTGTTGTGCTCGAGGAATATGAACATGCCAAAAAACGTGGCGCAAAAATATATGCTGAAGTATCGGGTTATGGCCTCACGGGTGATGCGTATCATATTACGTCCCCTGCCGATGATGGTGATGGCGGATATCGCGCCATGGTGGCTGCACTTAAACGCGCCGAACTGAACACCTCAGACATTGATTATATCAACGCGCACGGCACATCCACACCCACGGGTGATGGTATAGAAGCGGGGGCAGTAAAACGATTATTTGGGAATGATATTAAAACGATGGCTATGTCATCCACAAAATCAGCCATTGGTCATTTATTAGGTGCGGCGGGCGCAGTTGAAGCAATTTATTCTGCCAAAGCCATTCAAACGGGGATAATACCGCCCACGCTTAATTTGGATAACGTGACTGAGCGTGCCCAAGGATTAAATTTGGTGGCGAAAACCGCACAAGAAAAAGAGGTTAAGGCTGTGCTTTCCAATAGCTTTGGCTTTGGTGGTACAAACGCCTCGCTCGTATTCACAAAAGTTTAAAACATGCGCAATTTTATGATTTTCACGGTTTTGATTGCCATTATTGGCGGTGCCGTAGGGTTTTATATTTTCAATCAATATCAATCACCCCATGTTTATAAAAGCGACACTCTATTCGTTCAAAAGGGGATGGGTGGACAAAAAATTTCTCATGAAATTGCCCGTACCAGTGATGAAAATCCATATCTCGTGATGGGGCTGATGCGTTTGTCAGTCCACAGTAATATTCATGCAGGCGAATATGATCTGAGCGATAATCCATCTCTTAAAACACTTTTTGATCGTCTCAACACGCAAATGACCATCAAGCGCAGTGTGACAATTCCCGAAGGATTAACGGTTTATCAAGTGATCAATATTATCAAAGCCAATGATAAGGTCGTGGATAATTGCCCCACTTATAAAGATATTGATGAAGGCAGTTTATTGCCAGAGACATATGAATTTATTCGCGGCGAAACATGTCAAAGTCTGCTCACTCGTATGCAAACTGCCATGCGTGAAACTTTGGATCAATTGTGGATCGCGCGTCGCAATCAATTGCCTTACAAAAATAAAAATGACGCCTTGGTGATGGCCTCCATCATTGAAAAAGAAACAGGTGTAGCGTCCGAGCGCGCGCGTGTGGCTGGTGTGTTTGTCAATCGCCTTAATAACGGCATGCCGATGCAATCTGACCCCACAACGATTTATGCGTTAACGGATGGTACGGGCGAGTTGGGGCGATTATTAACGCGTGCCGATTGGAAAATTGAACACCCTTATAACACTTATTTTATCACCGCTTTACCGCCTAAACCTATTGCTAACGCTGGTAAAGAGAGCATCAAGGCGGCGCTTCATCCAGAGCAACATGAGTATTATTATTTTGTGGCGAGTGGCAATGGTGGTCATAATTTTGGAAAAACACTTGACGAACATAATAATAATATACATAATACGAAAAAATAGTTTAGGAGTTATGATATGCCAGATGGAAGTTTTTGTGATGGGAATAGTGAGCGCAATACAACAAATAAACGTGAAGTTGACTTTGCAGAAAGCGCCTTAAAATACCCTGAAGGTTCTGGAATACGGGGTTTTTTAGAAGCTCTCGGTAAGGCCAAACCGAACGAATCCGTTTTACCAAATTCTACTCATGGCTCAAGCGGTTGGGGTTTTAACGGACAAAAGTAAGTTTATTTTTTCTTAAGAAACTGTTTTTCAAACTCATCAGCTGGCATCGGGCGTCCATAGTAATAGCCTTGGACTTCTTGACAGCCTTCGGCTTTAAGCAAGGTTTCGTGCTCTACCGTTTCCACACCTTCAGCAATCACGCGCAGATTCAGTGATTTGGCGAGCGCAATAATCGTTCTCGTGATCACCGCATCATCTTGATTGGTGGGCGCGTTTTTAATAAATGATTGATCAATTTTAAGGCGATCAATTGGGAATTGACGCAAATATGAAAGCGATGAATATCCCGTTCCAAAATCATCAATTGCAATCTCAATGTCCATTTCATGCAATCTTTGAAGGACTCGAATGGTACGATCAATGTCTTGCACGAAGGCACTTTCAGTCAATTCTACTTCTAGATATTTAGGTTCTAGTTTTTGTGCCTTTAATTCTTTGTCAATAAAATCAGGCAAATCAGCGGATAAGAATTGTGAGGCGGATACATTCACAGCCACGCGTATTGGTTTAAGACCCGCAGACTGCCACGCCGCATTTTGGGCTATGGCATGATTAATAACCCATTCCCCCATTTGCACCACAAGCCCAGAGCTTTCAGCAATGGGCACAAAAATACCAGGTGAAATAAATTGGTCAGAATTTTTATCATACCAACGAAGCAAGGCTTCGGCGCCAATAAGATCACCGCTTTCAAGGTCAAATTGTGGTTGGTAATATAATTCCAAATCATTGTTATCAAGCGCAATACGAAGGTCGCGAAGGACTTGTAAGCGTTGCTGTACAGCGGCTTCAAAATCTTTGGTGTAACCCCTGATCACACCTCTTCCATCTTCTTTGGCGCGGTTAAGCGCGGTCATGGCATGTTTAAGCACCAGATCCGCGTCATCATCATCATCAGGGAAAGTGGCGTATCCAACAGATGCGCCAACCTCAAAACTTTCATTGAACAACGCGTAAGGCTCACCCTTAACGGCTTCACCAATTTCTTCGGCGATTTGTGCTGGGTTATCCGTTTGTTTAAGCGGGAGAGCCACAACAAATTCATCCTCCCCAGAGCGCGCCACAAGCGCACTTTCAGGCAAGTTGGCTTGTAATCTTTTGGCGATATTGCGCAAAATCATGTCGCCCACTTTATGCCCCATTGAATCGTTCACATCTTTGAAATGATCGAGGTCGAGCGCCACAACTGCAAATCGATGATTAGCATCTTTTGCCACCATCTTTGATTGTTCTTTCAATTTTTCTACAAAGTAAACACGGTTAGGCAAGTCTGTGAGCGTGTCAAAATAAGCCAATTTGTGAATTTGCGTTTCGGCAAAAGAATGAAGACGTTGCAATGTGTTTGAATTTTGCGCGATCAAATGATCGGCGGCGGCAAGAACTTCACCCACTTCATCCATGATGTCGTATTCATATTCATCCGCGATAGGCTCGAGATTATTTTTATTTTTTTCATCGTCAGATTGCGCGGCATACATTAAGCGTGACCTAATATAAAATAATGGTTTCAATAACCAAATTTTTAACATCACCATAATCAAAATTGTGACAATGAGCGCGCATGCTAAGGAAAATATAACCCACCATTCTTGCAAAGCCTGTTTATCAAGGCTCGTGATATCCATGACATCAAACAGCAACCATAATTGACCAGCCTGAATCACCAAAATAGCCGTAAAAGCAGATAAGGCTATACGCCAACCAATGCGGCTGTTCCAGATACATGTCTTTTGTGCTTTGCCTTGAATCATAATTTTATGAATTCATTATGGCGTTACAATGCTGTCCATGGCAACATAATACCACAATGGAATTTGGCTTTTTATATATATTGGACGTTGTTGGCACGATAGCCTTTGCATTATCGGGTTGCTTTGTGGCGGCTGAAAAGAAAGCAGATGTTATCGGTTTCTGGCTTTTGGCCATTGTGGCTGGCATTGGCGGTGGTACCATTCGAGACCTCACTCTTGGACTTACCCCTGTATTCTGGGTCATTGATCCCACATCCCTTTTAATATGCACCGCTACCGCTTTTGCCAGTTATTGGTTTTTAAAACATGGGCCCCGCCTTCGTGCCCTCGTGTTGTGGACAGATGCCGCAGGCCTCGCATTTTTTGCCATTTTAGGAGCATCCATCACATTATCCACGGGTGCGCCTTGGTTTATAGCTGTCCTATTGGGAACAATCACAGGTGTCGGAGGCGGAATTATCCGTGATCTTTTGGCAGGATTACCCACTCTAATCATGCGCCGTGACGTTTACGCGAGTGCCTGCATCATTGGCATTCTCATCTTTATTTCCACCAGTCGTGGATGGTTTGGATTTGTTCTTGATAAACCCGTCTCAGCCATCATCGCTGTGATCGCGATATTTATTATGCGCGGTTTGGCAATTATTCTACGCTTACAATTACGAGGCTATGGCGAGGGGCGCGAACGCAACCCATCACGCCGTTCAAGTGACTAAAGTAATTTCAATGACCAATTAATCTCACTGTGCCCAAGCCCCAATGGTAAAGGCGTGATGTCACCTTCACTGGATGTAATTTTTGAAATCTTTTGTGGCGATTTTGTTAAACGCATTTGTTCATTTGGCACAGGAAGCCCATAAAAATTGGCACCATTGGAACACAAGAATTTCTTGAATATATCTTGATTGGTCGTGTCGCCCATATCCAAACCAGCTTGTTCAAACGCATCCACATATAATTGCGGGGCTATGCCTGCCGTGAAACAGCCCGCCGCGCATCCGCATTCCGTGGCTTTAATCGTATGGGGCGCACTGTCAGTCCCTGCAAAGAATTTGGTGTTATTGGGGTTCGTTACCGCGTCACATAACGCGCGCCTGTCCGCATCAAACTTGACCACAGGCAAACAATATAAATGATATTTCAATCCTTGGATCAAATCACCAATGGTATACATGAGATGTTGAGGCGTGATCGTTCCGCCCACATGTTTCGGTGCTTGTGAGATAAAATCAACCGCCACTTTGGTGGTTAAATGCTCGCCCACGATGCGCAAATTTGGGTTTTGATCCAACACGCGAGGCATGGTATCTCTATAAAATAATTCTTCGGCATTGCTGTCTCGATCAAAATAATCGCAAGCGTTCAAATGATGCGCCTCGCCATGAATACAAAGCGTTACATTATTATCCGTCATGCTTTTCAACACATCAGATTTTAATAAATCATCCATCGGCATCCCAAAATCGGCGCCCGTTGTGCCATGAGGTGGATAATATTTGGCCGCTTTAAGCAATCCCGACTTCGCGCCCTCTTCAATCATCTTCGTACTCGTATCTTTGGTGATATAAAGCGGTGTAATAATCGTATCAAACGCGTCACCGCCATTGTCCGTAATCATGTTTTGATATTTTTCTAAACTCCAATAGGGCAATGGATCGCTCTCCAACACTTTAGCCATTGGCGGTTTAGTATTTGGCATCGCCAAAATCCCTGCGCACCCCATATCAATATGCGCCTTAATCACAGGCTCCATAAGCCCATCCTGGCGTAAATGGGTGTGCAAATCGTACCAACGGGGTAAATCAAATGAAACCATATTTATAAAACATAGGCTTTCTTTGCGCTTGTCAATTCATGTTTAAGTCTGGCTTAATAATGACATGTTAAAATTATACAACACCGCTTCGCGCACCAAAGAAGATTTTGTTCCGATTGATCCCGATCACGTCAAATTATATCTGTGTGGCCCTACGGTTTATTCATACGCGCATATCGGCAATGCCCGTAACGTGGTGGTGTTTGATGTATTAAGAAATATATTGGACGCGCTGTATCCAAAAGTGACACTTGTACGCAATGTCACGGACATTGATGATAAAATTATCGAGGCCTCAAAACAAAATAACGAACCTATTGATGTCATCACGCGTAAATTCGAACAAATTTACAATGATGATATGGGTAGTTTAGGCGTACGTATTCCAACACATACACCGCGTGCTACGGACTATGTGGTACAAATGGTGGATATGATCAAAACCTTGATTGATAAAGGTAATGCGTATGAATCGGAGGGTCATGTATTATTTAGCGTGCCGTCATACGAGGCGTACGGCAGTTTGTCACGTCGTCCAAAAGACGATCAAATTGCAGGCGCACGCGTTGAAGTCGCGAGCTATAAAAAAGACCCTGCTGATTTCGTGCTTTGGAAACCATCAAATGCGGATGAACCAGCATGGGATAGTCCGTGGGGACGAGGTCGTCCAGGTTGGCACACGGAATGCGCGGCCATGATCCATGATATTTTAGGCACTCATATTGATATTCATGGTGGCGGTGAAGATTTAATTTTCCCGCATCATGAGAATGAACAAGCCCAAAGCTGCTGTGTCACGGGCGACAAATTTGTAAACTACTGGGTGCATAATGGTTTTGTCCAAGTTGAGGGCGAGAAAATGAGCAAATCATTGGGAAATGTGATGCTTATCCATGATTTGCTGAAGCAAACCAGCGGACGAGCCATCCGCCTTACATTATTAATGGCGCATTATCCAAAGCCACTTAATTGGACACAAAATGCGCTTGAGCAATCTCAAAACATGCTCGCCAAATGGGATCGTAAATTAGAGGGCGTTGAAACCGCCACGAGCGATATCAAACAAAACCCAGTGTTTATTGCCCTGTGTGATGATCTCAATATCCCCAAAGCAATGGCGGCGTTTAATACATTACTAAAGAAAGACCCTCCCCTTGCGAAACAAGGGTTAGCGTTGATGGGATTGTGAAGGATGATATTTTTCAAAAATCTCGCTTGAAGCAAATTTGCGCCAAAGTTCCTCTATCTCGTTTGCAAGGGTATTAAGATTTTCAGGCGCTGGGTCTAGAGACTTCTTGTGACTCTCATCGGAATAAATTTCCAAACCGCTTGGGTATGTCAATGTAGAGAACATATGCACATAGCTATTTCTCTGATCTGTTAGTTCCTCAGCCTCTGCTATAAACGATAAAAAATCTTTGTCGTTTATAGCTATTTTTTTTAACTTGTCTCTAACCTTTAAGAAACCCCATCTACCATACTTTTCTCTGATAACGTCAGTAGTATTTAATCCCTCTACATGACCAAGAAACACCTTAGAAATGTATAGTAACCTTGTATGCGTTATCGCTAAACGACCAATTGCATGTAAAGCATCATCAGATGGAGTATGGAATAACACTGAATCCATACTAAATCATAGCCATGCCGCCATTGACGTGCAGCGTTTGACCTGTGACATAAGACGCCTCATCACTCGCCAAATACACGCACGCATTGGCAATGTCATCGGGTGATCCCAATTTGCCAGCGGGCACGCCTTTTAATAAATTGGCTTTGATGTCATCGGACAATACATCGGTCATGGCTGTTTCAATGAAACCAGGGGCAATACAATTTACGGTTACTCCGCGCGCGCCAAGTTCTTGGGCAAGGGATTTTGACCAACCAATCATGCCTGCTTTTGATGCGCTATAATTTGTTTGGCCTGCATTACCCGTCACGCCAACGATGGATGTGATGTTAATGATACGACCAGAGCGCGCTTTCATCATGCCTTTCATGGAAAATTTTGCGAGGCGGAATGGGGCGGTTAAATTCACATCAATCACTTGTTGCCATTTATCATCATCCATACGTATTGCGAGCGTGTCGCGCGTGAGGCCTGCGTTATTCACCAAAATATCCAATGACCCACATTTGGCAACCACATCAGATACTAATTTTTCGCTGGCTTGCGCACTTGATAAATCAGCAGGGAATATTTCGGTGCGTGCGCCCAATTTTAATTTTAATTCTTTGAGAACGTCTTCTTTACGGCCAGAGAGCGCAACTGTTGCGCCCGCCGCATGTAATTTCGTGGCAATCGCTTCGCCAATTCCGCCTGTGGCGCCCGTGACGAGTGCCACTTTTCCTGTCAAATCAAACATGGTTTAAAATTCTCCTTTTGTGTTGTTTATATCCTCGGGCGTTGCGATTATCTTGCTCTCGATACCTTCGGTTGTGCGCTTAATAAGACCGCTTAGTACATTGCCTCCGCCAAGTTCATAACTGCGCTCAACGCCTAATTCTTTCATCTTAAACATGGTTTCGCGCCAGCGCACAGTGCCTGTGACTTGATCGACCAATAATTTGCGGATCACATCGGGATGCGTCTCACACTCGACACTTACATTGGTAATAACGGGAACGTATGGTTCGTTCATGACTGCCTCAGACAACGCTTCCTTCATCACGGCGGCGGCGGGTTCCATAAGGCGTGAGTGGAAAGGCGCAGAAACGGGCAGTAATATCGCGCGTTTCGCACCCGCATCCATCGCCATTTCCATGGCACGTTCAATGGCGGCTTTATGGCCTGAAATCACAATCTGCCCTGGGCTATTATCGTTTGCACATTGCACGCTTTCCCCTTGGGCGGCGCGGTTGCAAATATCGTATAATGTATCCCAATCAAGATTAAGGATGGCCGCCATAGCGCCAACGCCTTCGGGGGCAGCAGCTTGCATGGCTTCGCCACGTGTTTTGAGTAGTTTGGCAGAGGTTGTGAGGTCAAATGTGCCCGCAATTGTGAGCGCGGCATATTCACCCAAAGAGTGCCCTGCCACATAATCGCACATATCGGGTAATGATTTTCCTGTCTCTGCTTTTAACGCTTCGAATGCTGCCACAGCGCACGCCATAAGAGCGGGTTGAGCATTTTGTGTACTGGTGAGTACATTGATCGGGCCCTCGCTCATAATGATTGACAATTTAAGGCCTAAGGCCTCATCAACTTCGTCAAATACGGCTTTCGCGGCAGGATAGGTATCGCGTAACGCCACACCCATTCCGATTTTTTGAGAACCTTGTCCAGGGCATAAAAATATTGTTTTCATGAGTTATAGACTTGCGAATTATAAATATAAAATCAAGTCTTTCAAATCTTTACATATTGTTAATATTTTTGTTTTATTATAAATTTAGTTAAAAAAATTTTGAAAGGATAAAATATGTTAGACATAGAATCGGCCACAAGTGACGGGATTATAGCCAAAGATCCAAATAGAAACACTTCTTTTGGGGTTGAAGCATTACACAGACCCGGCACACATAATTATGTAGCCAAAGCAGACATTACGGTGAACGCATTAGATAAAGGTGGTGCCCTACTAGAGGGAATAGGCGTTAAACAGGGTCAATATCTCCCACAATACGCTATTGGCGTCAAAAGATAGAACGCCTTAAACTCGTTTAAATTGTTTTTGAACAAACTCTTTAATTTAAAGAGATCAGAATACATTAATTAACGTCATGGATATGATTTTATGCATTTCTTTGCTCATAGCTTTTGTCAGTTATGGGCTTTTAATGAACCATAAGGAGAAAACACACGGCAAATTATAAAACCCTTTTTTTCGTCAAGAGTATTAGCCCAGCTTAGGTCTTAAGCCTTCTTTGCCCAATATACCATTAAGTTTCTTAAGCAATGATGGCTGCATATTGTCAGCAACATTACGTTCCACGAACATTTTAATAAGCTTAACCTCTTGTAAAAAAAGATCTGGATTTTGTTGAAGCTCTTGATCGCTGTATTGTCCAATCACCAAATAACCTCGTGATAAATCTCTCGGTCGTTCACCTATAATCTTTTTATGCCCCGCATTTAAATGTAGATTGCCAAGATCCTCTTCATCCATAGAAGGACTCAAAAGAATGAAATCATTACCACCAAAAGATTCTCTAACACATATACAACCTCTGAGCTTCAACCATGAAATCGTTGCAGCTAATGCTAACTCACATCGCTCATTATAAAATTCAGCGATCTCATCTTTTTGTTTATCAAAAAGGCTATCGTCACAAGATACATTGCACAACGCATGATAACGTTCATAACCCTCATTCCATAAGGTTAATCTTAAAGAATACATAGTTGGATCAATACCGCCAAAGGTTCTACTTAACAAAGCATTGAAGTTGTCTCTGGCTTCATTGCAACCGATTGAATTAGTTTCTTCCATTACTGCTGACATTTATATCTAACCTCTTATTTTTATTATGTTTAAACATTATCTATAAGTTATGCAAGTACTTTTTGCTTGCATTTATAGTGTGGGTATGGTTTTTGTAGCACTTCCTTGCTCATGGCTTTTGCCAGCTATGGGCTTTAAATGAACCATAAGGAGAAAACACATGGCAAATTATGAAACTGTTTTTATCGGGCGTCAGGATTTATCCGAGGCACAAGTTAAAGACATCACTGATAACATCAGTAAATACGTGACGACGAGTAAAGGTAAAGTGAATAAGACTGAAAATTGGGGTCTTCGCACACTAGCTTACCGTATCAATAAAAACCGTAAAGGCCATTATGTGCTTGTAGAATTTAGCTGCGAGACAGATAAAATTGCTGAATTAGAGCGTCAATTGCGCCTTAATGAAGATGTTTTACGTTATGTAACTGTGCGTTTGGAAGAGTTTGCCACTGAGCAATCAGCCATTTTAAACGCCAGTTCAAGCGATGATCGTCCACATTACAAAAAAGACAGTGGCTATCGCCCCCGTAGTAACGACAAAGACAGAGAGGCTGCATAATCATGGCTTATGAGAAAAAATCTTTTGGTGGCCCACGCCGCAAAAAAACATGCCCGTTCACAGGTCCTAACGCTCAAACTATTGACTGGAAAAACGTCAATATGCTTGGTCGCTACGTCTCAGGAAGTGGTAAAATCGCCGCCGCCCGTATGAACGCCATTAAACCTGCAAAACAACGCGAATTGACACGTGCTATTAAACGCGCACGCTTCATGGCTCTGATGCCATTTGTTCGCGAAGACGCATAGAAGTAAAGAGGAGATAATATTATGAATGTAGTTCTATTAGAACGAGTTGAGCATTTGGGTGCGGTCGGTGACGTTGTTACTGTCAAACCTGGTTATGCTCGCAACTTCCTTCTTCCACTCGGTAAAGCATTGCGCGCAACGGATGATAACTTGCTTGTTTTCAAAGAGCGTAAAGTTGAGCTTGAAAAAGCATCTGATGCTCGTAAAGTTGAAGCTGAAAAAGCTGGTAAAGCTCTTAAAGGCAAGAAGTTCGTTATGGTGCGTCAAGCGTCTGAACAAGGTCAATTATATGGCTCTGTGACGAACCGCGATGTATCTGAATTGTTAAACATGAAAGACCATGATGTGGCTCGTAACCAAGTGCGCTTGCAAAAGCCAATTAAAACAATTGGTTTGTTTGATGTGCCATTGGTATTGAACCCAGATGTAACTTTGACTGTGTCCATTAACGTGGCGCGTTCTGAAGAAGAAGCTGTTGTTCAAGAAAAAACTGGTAAAGCTGTTATTGCCGCTGAAGAGAAGAAAACATCGCCTGCGCCAGTCGCACAGGATGACGCTTCGGACGATGAAACACAAACACCAGCCGTTGAAGCAAGCGATGCTGACACAGCTGCGACAGAAGGCGACAACGAAGCCGCTTAATCTGTTTATTTTATAAAGAATTTTAAAAGCCTTGGTTTATTTCCGAGGCTTTTTTCATGAAAGTGGCGATTCTTCCCTTGGCGTTGCGCCCAAAATCAGTATGGTAGGATGCATGGCTCAACCACTTGAAACTGTCGATAATAATCAACGCACCGCGCTTAGTATTCCGCACGATGAAACCATTGAAGCCGCCGTTGTTGGCGCGCTCATGTATAATAATAAACTCCTTGATGACATCAGTGAAATTATTAAACCCAACGACTTTTATATTGATCTTTATGGACGCATTTTTGAAACCATCACGGTCTTAAATGAACGCGGGCAAAAGGCGGAACCCCTGACGCTTAAACCTTATTTTGAAAAAGACGAAGGTTTAGAAAGTCTTGGCGGGGTCGATTTTTTAATCGCGCTCACTGAAAACCGTCTTTCTCTTGGCTCAACAGCCGATTATGCCCGCCAAATTCGTGATTATGCCTTGCGCCGCGAGTTGATCCATTTTGGTCAAGGCGTGACGGATGAGGCTCAAGAAACAAGCTTAGATAATCCAGCCAATAAAATTATGGAAGCCGCGGAACAAAGGCTCTTCACCATGGCCGAAACGGGCTCGGGAGAAACTGATTTCAAACATATGAGCAGCGGTATTCAAATCGCACAAGAAATGGCTGAAAAAGCTTTCAAAACGCCGGGTCAAGTGACAGGTATCACAACGGGTTTATCGGATTTAGACATTAAATTGGGCGGTTTGCAACGTTCTGATCTTCTCATTCTTGCGGGACGTCCTGGTATGGGTAAAACAGCGCTTGCGACCAATATAGCGTTTCGCGCCGCGCGTGCCTATCAACACAAATCCAAAGATATGGGCGCGATTGTCGGCTTTTTCTCTCTTGAGATGAGTGAAGATCAATTGGCCACACGTATTATTTCTGATCTTTCTGGGATTTCAAGTGATCGTATTCGCCGCGGTGATTTGCGCGCTGATGAATTGCAACAATTTATCGAGGCTGGTCAAGAGGTCATGCAAACGCCGTTTTACATTGACCAAACCCCCGCTCTATCAATCTCTGCCGTACGTACACGTGCGCGTCGCCTGCAACGAAAAAGCGGTTTGGATATGATTGTGGTCGATTATTTACAACTCCTCCAAGGTACGGGATCAACACAAAGCATGCAAAATCGTGTGAACGAAGTGTCCGAGATCACAAGGGGGTTAAAAGCACTCGCCAAAGACCTCAAAGTGCCTGTAATTGCGCTCTCGCAATTGTCACGTAGCGTTGAATCACGCGATGATAATCGTCCACAACTCTCGGATTTGCGCGAGTCTGGATCGATTGAACAAGATGCCGATATCGTGATGTTTATTTACCGCGAAGAATATTACGTGCGTCAAAAAGAGCCAAAATCATCTGCCAATTCAACTGACCCTGCCGAGTTTGAAAAATACGCAGAATGGCAACAAAAAATGGAACGCGTGCAAAACAAAGCCGAAGTCATTATTGCCAAAAATCGTCACGGCTCTACAGGTTCTATCGAATTATTCTTCAACGGAGCGTGTGCACGCTTCACAGATTTAGATAAAGGCGGACATGCTTAATGAAGCTAAGAACTGTCTACATAAAAGCCAAAGATATCCAGAAAGTATCGAATTTTTGGGGACAATTTTTCGACAGCGCACCTATAAAAGCAGATAGTAGGTGGCATGAATTTATGATTGACGGTAAGAGATTTGGAATATTACTCGATGATTTCGAAGATACGTATACTGGGTCAAATTGCGTACCTGTATTCGAAATGGAAGATAGACAAATCCTAGATTCTTACGTTAAAAAAGCTAAGAATTTAGGCGCCTCTATAGTCTTTGATGGGACTGAAGATGGCGACATTCAGTCAATCGTTCTCAAAGACCCATTTGACAATGAATTTGAATTAACATTACATCACTAGGATACTCATGAGCACAACAGAAAAAATTCTTATCCTCGATTTTGGATCACAAGTCACACAACTCATTGCCCGCCGTTTGCGCGAGCTTAGCGTTTATTGCGAAATTCATCCCTACACGATGGATGAATCAAAGATCCAAAGCTATGGACCAAATGGTATAATTTTATCAGGTGGACCCTGCTCAGTTAACGATGAGGGCAGTCCGAGAGCCTCTGATATTGTCTTTGATTTGGACGTCCCCGTGCTTGGTATTTGCTACGGTCAACAAACGATGATCAAGCAATTGGGTGGAACGATTAAATCAGGCGAGCACGGCGAATTTGGTCGCGCTTTTGTCGATGTTAAAAAAGACTCGCCCCTCTTAAAAGGGTTCGAGGCTGGTCACACCGAAGTGTGGATGAGCCACGGCGATCATGTGAGTGAATTGGCGGACGGATTTGAAATTGTCGGCGTATCGGATAACGCGCCTTTGGCCGTCATCGCAAACGAAAAACGCAAACTATACGGTGTACAATTCCACCCCGAGGTCGCACATACACCTCGAGGGATCGAAATATTTAAGAATTTTTGCTATGATATTTGCGGGCTTTCGGGCAATTGGACGATGTCGGATTACAAAGACGAAGCCATACAAACAATTCGCGATCAAGTCGGCGACAAACAAGTCATCTGCGGACTTTCTGGTGGCGTTGATAGCGCGGTCACAGCCGTTCTCATCCACGAAGCCATTGGGGATCAACTAACATGTATATTCGTGGATACGGGGCTATTGCGCCTTAACGAGGCCACCGAAGTCGAAACATTGTTCCGCGATCACTATAAAATTAAACTGCGGGTTGTGGATGCGAGCGATAGATTCCTTGGTGCGCTCGAAGGTGTCGCCGATCCCGAAATTAAACGCAAAATCATTGGCGCAATGTTCATTGATATTTTTGAAGAAGAAGCGAGCGCGATTGGTGGTGCGGATTTCCTAGCGCAAGGTACACTTTATCCCGATGTGATCGAAAGCGTATCATTGGGCGGGCCCTCACAAACCATCAAATCTCATCACAATGTGGGCGGATTGCCAGAGCGAATGCGCATGGAACTCGTTGAACCCTTACGGTTATTGTTCTATGACGATGTGCGCAATTTAGGGCGCGCGCTTGGTATGCCAAACGTGTTCATCGGTCGTCACCCTTTCCCAGGACCAGGTCTAGCCGTACGTATGCCCGGTGCGGTCAGCAAAACTGGCGCAGATATTTTGCGCCTCGCGGACGCCATATATATTGATGAACTTCACAAAAACGGATTGTACGATAAAATTTGGCAAGCGTTTGCCGTACTCCTGCCTGTACGCACCGTGGGCGTGATGGGCGACAGCCGTACGTACGATCAAGTGTGTGCTTTGCGCGCTGTGACATCCGAGGATGGAATGACAGCCGACAGCTATCCTTTTGAACACGCGTTCTTATCCAAAGTCTCCACGCGTATCATCAATGAGGTCAAAGGCATCAACCGCGTGGTCTATGACATCACCTCAAAACCCCCAGGGACAATTGAGTGGGAGTAAAATTAACATCAGTACTCTTGTTAATTTTATAGTTTTGACCTAAGGTGTTTTATGCATTTAATTGCCTACACCAGCGGTATCAGTCCCAAAGTTACCAATATTAGTGAAGCCATTGATGATATTGTCCGTGTCGCGCAAGAGTCCAACAAGAACAATGGCATCACAGGTGTGTTATTTTTCCACAATGGTAAATTTTTACAAATCATTGAGGGCAATCAATATAAACTTCGTAAATTAATGAAGTCTATTGAGAGTGATCCACGTCATCACAATGTAAAAACGCTTATCAACTGTAATGTTGAAAAACGCGGATTTAGCGATTGGGCTATGGACAGTTTTGATCTAAATCAAGGTTCCAAAATTGACAATAAAATTCTCTTTCGTCTGACTGAGAAATTTAAAGAAAACATTATGCCGCGCTCTGATTTCCTCGCTGTTTATTATAAAGCATTATTAGCCAAACAAGCGGCTTAAAAATAGTATACTATAAATATAGATGAAACTTCACATTGATCCCATAAAACATGTTGATACGGTGGCGCTTGGCGTCTGGTTTGGCGTGGGCACACGTGATGAACCAAAAATCGAGCATAACGGCATCGCACATTTAACCGAGCATATGTTGTTTAAAGGCACCAAATCGCGCAAAGCGCTTGATATTGTCAAACAAATTGAGGATGTGGGCGCTCATATAAACGCGTACACCAGCCGCGAAATTACCGCGTACACCGTGTACGCCTTAAAAGAAAACGTTGATTTGGCGCTCGAAATATTGGCGGATATGGTTCAAAACTCATTGTTTAACGAGGAAGAATTAACATTAGAGCGCGGTGTGATCGCCCAAGAAATTGGCATGTACGCCGACACGCCCGATGAAATTATCCATGACGATGTGTTTGAAACCGCCTATGCCAATCAATCTTTTGGCCGCCCTATTTTAGGACGCGTTGATGTCATTAATTCTATCCAACAAGCCGATTTATTTGATTACACACGCAATCATTATCATCACGACAACGCCGTTTTGTCGGTATCAGGAAATGTTGATGAAGCCTCCATTAAAACCAAAGTCGATGATTTATTTAAAGACTGGCATAACAATGAAAAGCGTACACGTACACCCGCACTCTATCATGGTGGACACTCCATCATTGCACGCAAAGATTTAGAACAAACGCATATCATATATGGCCTTAATGGCGTGGCACGCAATGACGATTTGATGATGGCACAAGGCATATATCGTGACGCATTGGGCGGTGGCATGGCCTCCAGATTGTTCCAAGAAGTGCGCGAAAAAAGAGGATTAGCGTACAGCGTGTACGCGTCCAATCAATTGTATGATGACGCTGGATTTTTCAATGTCTATGCAGGCACAAACCCTGACAAAGCCCAAGAATGTTATGATGTGATCAAAAGTGAAATTTCAAATGCTCTTGACCATATAACCGAAACCGATATTGAACGCGCGAAAACTGGGCGCAGGGCATCATTACTCATGAGCCAAGAGCGTATGTCATCGCGCGCGGATCGTCATGCCAATCAAATCATTCATTATGGGCGCGTGGTGCCCATTAAGGAAACTTTAGAAAAATTAGAGGCCGTTACGAGGGATGACATAGCGAAAATTGTCGCGTTTATAAATGCATCAAAACCGACGGTGGCTTTGCGCGGACCAAAGGTTAATAAAATAAAACTTTAAGCGCGACCAACCGCACCCGTCATAGCCGATGGGCGTACGCCGATGCCTGACATTGCCGCTTCCCAGCGATGATTACAGCTAATTTCAAACAATAAATCGGCGTTATAATCGGCAATAAGCCAGCTATTATCGGCAAGCTCATTTTCAAGTTGTCCTGCGTCCCAGCCAGTAAAACCAAGCGACATCAGCGCTTTTTCGGGGCCTTCACCCAAACCCATTTTTTTGAGCATATCAAGAGAACTCGTCAAACATAACCCATGATCAATTTCTTGCGTGCTATCCAGCACGAGATCATTCGTATGCAGGACAAAACCGCGCGTTTTTTCAACGGGCCCGCCTTGGATCACAGTGAGATCAGGTGTGTCGTCCGTAGGCTCCAAATCAAATTGACGCAACACATCCGTGAAATCCAAATTATCAATCGCGTGGTTAACGATCACTCCGATTGTGCCTGTGCCCGCGTGTGAACATATAAAAATCACCGCATTTTGGAAACGGTTATCACTCATAAAAGGGGTGGCGATCAAAAATTTACCTGTGAGTTGACCTGCCTCAAGCGTTGGCATCACAAAACCTGCATCAAGATCAGGGCTTTTTAGAATCAATTCTTGATCCTGCTCATCTTTAGCAGCCTGTTTGTTTAAGAAATTGGTGAACATCGACATAACTTTAGTATAACCCACCCGTGCCACTTCCGACACCTCTTTCTGGTGTCAGGGGAGTCACTGGCGCAGAATTTGGATCGCGCGGTTGCCATGCATTACCTTCATTGCCGCCATTAAATTCATAACCATCTGTATAAAAATTATTAGCAGGTGGCGCTACATAAGCAGGCGTTACGATATAACGCGTGTTTTCAGGGTCAGTGTCGCCCGTAAATGGTTCCCAAATTCCAGAATCGCTGGTGGTGCGCAATCCTGTTTTAGGGTCAACTTTAATGAGATTGACATCATTTGGAATTCTAAATGGTTTGGGTTTTTTGCCCTCATGCGCCGCCATCATAAAGTCTTTAAAAATCGGAAGCGCCACGCTTGAGCCAGTTTGCTTATCGCCTAATGATCGTGGTTCGTCATAACCCACAAATACGCCCGCCAACAAGTCGGGTGTGTAGCCAATAAACCATGTGTCTTTTGAATCGTTGGTTGTACCCGTTTTGCCCGCGATAGGGCGATTAAGCTCGCGCAAACGCACAGCCGTGCCGCGCTCAGCTACGCCATGCAATATCTCCGTCATTTGATACGCCACACCTGCATCAAGAATTTGATCACCTGTGTTCACGAGTTCTGGCACAGCAATATCATTGCTCCACACCATCATATCGCTACATCCCATACATTTCATTTGGCTTTCATTGAACACCGTTTTCCCGCGACGATCTTGGACGCGATCAATTAAATTCGGCGTGATTTTACGACCACCGTTTTCAAAAGTCGCATAGCCTGAAGTTAATTTTAAAAGCGTTGTTTCGGCAGACCCTAAAGAATTGGCCAAATGCGGTGCCAAATCATCTTTGACCCCAAACAATCGGGCATATTCGGACACGGTTTCCATACCCACATATTGCGCCAAACGAACCGTCACAAGGTTGCGTGATTTTTCTAGCGCTAATCTCAAGGTAATATTACCCATATATTTTTCATTATAATTTTTAGGCCGCCATATATCTTGACCTGGCCCCGCATCAAATTCGAGCGGGCCATCACTGATTAATGTTGATGGGGACAGACCTTTCGCCAAACCAGCCGCATAAATAAAGGGTTTAAACGCAGAACCCGTTTGACGAAGCGCTTGGGTTGCACGGTTAAATTCTGACAATTCATAATCCCAGCCACCTGACATAGCCAAGATGCGCCCCGTGTCTGGATCAAGCGCCACTATGGCGCCTTGAATTTTTGGCACTTGGCGAAGGCGATGTAGAGCCTTTTCACTCGTTTGGATGGTTTCAATCATCACAACATCACCGCGTTTTAATTCGCCCCCCCACCCATGATCACGATCATCAAGAATAATTTTTTGATCATTGATAAGACCCAGTTCAAATTTTTTGCGATCAAGAAGAACCGCCATTTCCCAAGTTGGAAGCATGCCTTTGGGACGTTCAATAAGCGTGAGTTCATTGCCCCAATCATCAAGAGACACAATATTGGTCACAGCGCCACGATAGGAGGTTAAGCGTCTATCGTAGGACACCAAGCCTTCACGAAGCGCATCACGCGCCATGATCTGAAGCTCGGGATCAAGTGTTGAACGCACGACCAAGCCGCCTTTATATAAGCTTTCTGATCCATATTGATCTGCAATACGGCGACGCACTTCTTCTAAGAAATACGGCGCATCAACTGATATTTCACTTTCGCTCGCCACAGTCACAAGAGGCGTATCTTTAAATTCATTAAGCTCGTCTTTGTTGATGTACCCATCCTCATTCATACGAGCGAGCACCCAATTACGGCGCGCAATCGCGGCTTTTTCTTGGCGAATAGGGTGATAATTATTAGGCGCTTTGGGTAGGGCCGCCAAATACGCCATCTCAGGATAATTTAATTCATCCAACGTTTTGTCAAAATAATGTTCCGCCGCAGCGGCCACACCGTACGCACCACCACCCAAATATATTTGATTGAGATAAAGTTCTAGCAATCGATCTTTAGAAAAATTTTGTTCAAGACGGAAGGCTAATATGGCTTCTTTAATTTTACGCTCATAACTCACTTCGTTGGTAAGTAGAAAGTTTTTGGCAATTTGTTGTGTGATCGTGCTCGCGCCCACGAGACGTTTGTTCGAGCCAGCGTTTTTAAAATTGATGATAATTGCACGCGCCACGCCCGTGAAATCAACACCTTTGTGGGTGTAAAAATTTTGATCTTCGGCAGACAAAAACGCATTAATCAAATTTTGTGGAATGACTTCAATCGGTGTAAAAACGCGTTTTTCACGGGCAAATTCTCCGATTAACGACCCATCGTTGGCATAAACGCGCGTGGTGATCGGTGGCTCATAATTTTCCAGTTTTTTATGATCGGGTAAGTCTTGGGAAAATTCATTCCACATAAAAAACAGGAACGCAAAACCAGTTACCGCGCCAACAAGGCCAAGTATCACTAAACTTGCAAATATGAATTTAAAGATTTTCATTATGAGGCTTTGATAACTTGTATCGGCCCGATCGCACGACCATGGATAAATTGATCAACATAATCGTTACCGCTGTTTTCCATTTCTTTGACCGTACCCAACCAAATGATTTTGCCCTCATAAAGCATCGCCACTTTATCGGCAATGGCGCGGACTGAGGCCATATCATGGGTAATACTAATAGCCGTGATCCCTGCGTCACGCGTCACCGAACGGATCAATTCATTAATGGTGGCCGCGGTGATCGGGTCAAGCCCCGTGGTGGGTTCATCAAAAAATAAAATTTGCGGGTTATCGGCAATGGCACGAGCGAGCGCCACACGTTTTTGCATACCTCCCGATAATTCGGCGGGTAACAAATTAGCCGTTTTTTCGTCCAAACC
>JBBKXB010000006.1:0-25023 GCA_037969255.1 Bdellovibrionales bacterium
TAAAAATCATTGCCCAAATCATAATGTTCAGAGATGTTTTTCTTAGAACCAGATAATGAATTACGGCGCATCATATAGCTGATGATTTCTTTGATCCGCGATAGTGGCCCGCCAAGCACGTAGCTTTCCAGCGCCTGTTTATTATCAATCCCAATGGCGAGTAAATTTTCTAAATTATCCGTTTCCCACAAACCATCGCGGTAATCTTCAGCGAAACCGACATTGCCCTTAGTCGCTAAATTTGAGATCGCGCGTAAATCATGCACGCGGAAATTAGCGTGCGCACCAGCGTTTGATCCTTCGAAATGGTGATGCTGTCCATTGGGTAGCGTTAACGCCACACTGCCTTTTTCAATTTTCTCAAGCGATTTTAAAAATTTATCGGCAATGGCACGTTCAAACATACTTGATCAACTAGGGCTTTTGAAACTCAAATCCATATTATTTATCAATTAAATTTTTCGACGTGGATAACCGCACATCTTTCTGATGTGGTTTGCCGATATATTTGATTTTTTTAGACAGTAATTTTATCGCTTGCCAATGAATGAGCATGATGGATTTAACTGTCACAAATGGAATGCGCCAAAATGCTTTACGCAATAATTTCTTCGTCATATCGACATGATCACCCGTTAAAGCAGTCATCAATTTTTTAGCGCCACTCGCATCAAAAAAATCAATCCAAACGCCAAATTTATCGCTGCTATAATCAATACGAAATTCATAATGTCCTTCCCGTTCTAAAAACGGAGACACATGAAATAATTTTTGCGCGGTAAGCACATCATCTTTTTGAATAACAGCGCTATTTTTGTGCGCACAGACATAACAATGACGTTCGCCAAATGTGTTGTTCACTTCATAAATCACGGCTCGTAATTGGCCATCTTCATCCAAACACAGCCAAAAACTTACGGGGTTAAACACGTATCCCAAAATGCGCGGCATGGCGATCAGGCGTATCACTGCAACATCTTTTATTTTGTGTTGATCTAATATATCACGCGCCCATTTTTCAAGATTTGAGCCATCGCGCGCGCCATGATCTTTATCATAAAAACTTTGTAATCCCCACTTATTATAGGGCAACCACATTTCATTCAGATGTGCGATATCAAGGTTGAGATAATAGACATTGTATTTAAACTTGTTGAGGCGCGGAAAAAGCCGTTTATGCATCACCTTGGCATCTAATAAATTGTGCGTCATAGCCATGTTATATCCTCACTCATCGCACAAAGCATAGTCACAGCGCTCAACGCGCCATCCTCATGAAATCCATATTTTTGCCATGCGCCACAATAATATAAACCATCGTGTCCTTGGATGTTTTTGATTTCATCTTGCGCATTAACGGCTTGTTTGGTGAACACAGGATGACGGAAATTATGTTCGTCATATATTAAATTCTCGGCGGGACGAAATGGTGGATTGAGCGTTTCAATGATGAGCTGTTTGGGATCAAGATTTTGTAAATTATTCATCCAATAACTCAAAGCCAACTTGTCCGCGCTACTTTTGAGATACACCCAACTCGCCCATGCTTTTTTTCGTGTGGGCATAAAACGCTCATCACTATGGACAATAATTTGATTATCTTGATACGTGAACGCACCCAAAATATCGCGCTCCGTGTCGCTCGGTTGATCAATAACGCTTAACGCCTGATCCGCGTGACACGCAAAAATAACGCGATCAAATTCTTCAGTATCATTTTGAGTATGAACGATCACACCATCATTTTTTCGCTCAATTTTTGTAACCGCATTATTAAGCTTTATCTTGTCTTTAAAGGGCGCCGT
Source organism: Bdellovibrionales bacterium (assembly GCA_037969255.1). Taxonomy (GTDB): domain Bacteria; phylum Pseudomonadota; class Alphaproteobacteria; order Micavibrionales; family JBBKXB01; genus JBBKXB01. Next base: position 1,806 of record JBBKXB010000006.1, read on the forward strand.
TAATTTTTTGATATATTCTTGTGATCCGCCCGTCACAGTGAACCATTGCGGTTGATTAAAAATCGTCAAAAGCCCGTGGTTGGCAAAAAAACGAATAAATGAACTGGCTGGAAATTTTAAAATCATATCGCTGGAACAGCTCCAAATCGCCGCGCCCATCGCTTGTAAATAATATCGCCTAAACCAAGCGCCTGCCTTCATTTCATCAAGCGCTTGTTCAAGCGTTAGATCGTTCCGATCAAGCCATTTTGGCGCCACGCGATTGAATTTGAGTATATCCCACAGCATGCCCCAAAACTTTGGGCGCCAAATATTTCTAATTTGTGCAAACACATTTGAACTTGAGTATTCAAGGTCAATATCATCAATGTGCGCGCCAAACGACATATCGCTTTTTTCATACGCCACGCCCAAATGTTCAAATAATTTTGTAAGTGTTGGATAATTGCGATCATTAAAGACTATAAAACCAGTATCCACGGGCGTTCCGTTCACCTCAACCGTACGACTATGCCCACCGATATAGTCATTCTTTTCAAACACCGTGATGTCGTAGCGCTCGTGCAAACTATACGCCGCGACAAGCCCTGATATCCCCGATCCGATAACTGCAATTTTCATGTATACACATTACATGGCACGCCCGCGCACAATTTCAAACTTGTTTTATAACACTTGAATCCCTAGGTTATATTTATGACTGATTTAAAAGTAGACGTAGCCATTATTGGCACAGGCACCGCTGGCATGAATGCTTATAAAGCCGCCCGAAAACACACCGATAGCGTCGCCCTCATCGAAGGTGACCAATATGGCACGACATGCGCACGCTTGGGGTGCATGCCCTCAAAATTATTGATTGCGCCAGCCGAAGCTCGACATAGAGCACACACTTACGAAGAATTTGGCCTTAAAGGATCAATGCCAGATGTTGATAGCAAGGCGGTTATGAAACGCGTAAAATACGAGCGTGATCGCTTTGTGGGTTTTGTTAAAAAAGCCGTGGATAATTATGATCCAAAACATAAAATCAAAGCTTTTGCGAGTTTTAAAGATGACCACACATTAGAACTCAGCGATGGACGTACGCTCACCGCCAAAAGTATCGTGATCGCCACGGGTTCGCACACGCATATTCCCGAATTTTTAAACGAAGCGGGTGATCGTCTTATCACCAATGAAGATTTATTTTATATGAATGATTTGCCCAAAAGTGTTGCGGTGATTGGCGCAGGCGTGATTGGCATTGAGCTTGCTCAGGCACTCCACCGTCTTGACGTACGCACACATTTATTTGGTCGCAACAATAAAATATCAGCCATTTCAGACCCGAAAATATTGGCTTATGCCCTCAAAACGTTCAAAGAGGAAATGACGTTTACATCCAATAGTGAAAACCTTTCGGTCAGTAAAACCAAAAATGGCGTCACAGTAAGTTATGAATGTGATGGCAAAAAACATGAAGAAGAATTTGACTATGTGCTTGCGGCCACTGGTCGTAGACCAAATGTTGAAAAATTATGTTTAGATAAAACATCACTTGTGCTCGAAAAAGGCGTGCCATTATACAACCCTGAAACCATGCAAGCGGGACAAAGCCATATATTCATGGCGGGCGATGTGAACGATCACTTGCCCATTTTACATGAAGCCAGTTTTGAAGGGCGTGTGGCGGGTGATAATGCGGGGCGTTACCCCAATATTAAAGAAGTCAAACGTCTCACCTATCTAGGGATATTTTTTAGCGATCCGCAAATCGCCACCGCGGGACAAAGCTACCAAGACTTAGTCACCCATAACACGCATTTTGAAACAGGGTACGCCGATTTCGAAGATCAAGGGCGCTCACGCGTTATGCTTGTTAATAAAGGTCTCATGCATATTTATGGCTGTCCAAAAAGTCGTGAAATCTTGGGCGCCGAAATGATGGGTCCTCATCATGAACATCTCGCGCATTTATTGGCTTGGGCCATTCAAAGCGAATTCACCGTTGATAAAGCGCTCGAGATGCCATTCTACCACCCCGTCATCGAAGAAGGATTGCGCACAGCATTGCGTGACTTAAAAGGAAATATAGATAAGGCTTAGTTTCTGGTACAGCATTCCTTTAGATGATCGTTCACCATGCCGATCGCCTGCATATAGGCGTACATAATCGTTGAACCAACAAAGGACATGCCTCGTTTTTTAAGGTCTTTTGATAAGGCATCGCTGATGGGTGTAGTGACAGGAACATCGTTGGATTCTTTCCACGCCGTATCAACGGGTTTGTGATCCATGTAAGCCCAAAGATAATTACTAAAACTGCCAAATTCATTTTGAATATCAATAAACACGCGCGCATTTTGACGCGCGCTATTCACTTTTAAACGATTACGAATTATACCTTCATCTGATAAAGCTTTTTGAATATCTTCATCTGTCTTAGAGGCTACTTTTTGTACATCAAACCCATGAAAAACGCGCCTATACCCCTCGCGGCGTTTTAGAATTGTTTCCCAATTAAGGCCAGCTTGTGCACCTTCTAACACCAAAAACTCAAACAATGTTTGATCATCGTATGTGGGCACGCCCCACTCGGTATCATGGTAATTCGCGTATAAATCTTGACCTTTCTTATTGCCAAAGCACCGAAATTTGCGATCTTCATCTTGTGATGCGTTATTCATGTCGTTAGTATGTCACGAAATAGAAAAGAGGAGCAATTCATATGAAGGGTATTATATTAGCGGGTGGTTCAGGTTCGCGCCTCTATCCCATGACGCGCGTTACATCAAAACAGTTATTACCCGTCTATGATAAACCACTTATTTGCTATCCCCTATCGATGTTAATGCTCGCGGGCATTACCGACATTTTGATCATTTCAACTCCCCAAGACACACCGATTATTGAACAATATTTGGGAGATGGTTCGGATTTAGGTCTTAAATTCTCTTACAGAGTTCAAGAAAATCCTAATGGACTAGCTGAAGCCTTTATTTTGGGTGAAGAATTTATAGGCGATGATCCAGTGTGCCTTGTCCTTGGTGATAATATTTTTCATGTGGGCGATCAAATCGCCCAAGTCCGTCATGCCACACAAAATATTGATGACCATGCGGTCATATATTCCTATTATGTGGCTGATCCTAGACCATTTGGGGTGATTGAGTATGAAAAAGATACGGATAAAGTCCTATCACTTGAAGAAAAGCCAGCTAATCCGAAGTCACGTTATATATCTGTTGGACTTTATATGTATCCAAACGATGTATGCGCCCGTGCTAAGGCTTTGGAACCGTCACATCGCGGTGAATTAGAGATCACCGATCTTAATAAATCTTATTTAGCGGATGATAAATTAAGCACGGTTAAATTTAAACGAGGCTCGGCTTGGCTTGATGCTGGAACACCTGACTCGCTTTTGGATGCCGCGGTATTTGTTGGCGCGGTAGAAAAGCGCCAAGGGCTTAAAATCGCCTGCCTCCCTGAAATTGCTTTCCGCTTGGGTTATATCAACCAAACCAAATTCCAATCCATTATTGATGGCATCAAAGATGGTTCAAGTTATAAAGCATACCTCAAACTCGTATTAGAAGAGGGTTAAATGGCGACTTATTTTGTCACGGGTGGATGTGGGTTCATTGGATCAAACTTTATATTGGCTGAAATTGCCAAAGGTCACTCAATTGTTAATCTTGATAATTTAGGTTACGCCGCCAATCTCGATAATCTCAAAGACATTGCAAACAATGATCTTTATGCATTCGTCAAAGGCGATATTTGCGATCCCAAGGTTATCGCGACAATACTCAAGACCTATAAACCCGATGCCGTCATTCATTTTGCAGCCGAAAGCCACGTCGATAATTCAATCTCTGGCCCTGAAATATTCATCCAAACCAACGTGATGGGTACGTATCACATGCTTGAAGGCGCACGCACATTTTGGAATAACAATGGGCGCTCGAAAGATTTTAGATTTATCCATGTCTCAACGGACGAAGTTTATGGCGAGCTGGAGTTTGATAACGTTGATAAGTTTGACGAAAATACCAGTTACGCGCCCAACTCGCCCTATTCTGCAAGCAAAGCGGGAAGCGATCACCTCGCGCGTGCGTGGTATCACACTTATGATTTACCCGTGATCATTACCAATTGTTCAAACAATTATGGTCCCCACCAATACAAAGAAAAATTGATCCCCAATATGATCACACATGCTTTGGCGGGTAAAAAATTACCCGTGTATGGCCAAGGTCTTAATATCCGCGATTGGATTTATGTCGGCGATCATTGCAAAGGGATTTGCCTTGTTTTGGCAAAAGGTAAAGTTGGTCAATCATATTGCTTTGGCGGCAATAGCGAGCGCCGTAACATTGATCTCGTGACACAGATTTGTGGCATATTAGATGAGATCAAACCGCGCCGTGATGGGCAATCTTACAATCAGCAAATCTCGTTTGTGACTGACCGCGCAGGGCACGATAAACGCTACGCCATTAATGATAGTAAGGCTCGTGCTGAGTTAGGCTATTCAACCGATACATCATTTGATGAACGGTTAAAAACAACCATTCAATGGTTTTTAGATAATTTATAAATTCCAACTTTGATGAACACACATAGCAATACAAAATAGCCAAACCACCACCCATGAAAGATGGATGTGAGTGTCATGCTCGCTGCGCCAAACGCCATGAGTGCGCAGACAGAGCAAATTAAAAAGCTCCGCACTTGTACATCATCGTGATTTTTATAAAAAGTCTTGGTACTGTCTCGAAGCAATAAAAGGATGAAAAGCATAAAAGCCACAAATCCCATCACGCCTGTTTCGAGCAACAATTCTAAAACAATGCTGTGGGGATGATATGTAGAGGTCAGCTCTACACCTGTGAAATCTAAGTTGCGAAAGTTGCGTGGACCAATACCCCAAACAGGATTTTCCAAGAATTTTTCCCAAGAAAATTTCCAAATATCAAGACGGCCTGAGCCCAATCCTGCTTCCGATGACATGGCTGACCTTGTTAAAAAAGATTCTGTACCTACGGCTTGCCAATATATAAGTAGCCCGCTTATGGCGCCCGTGATTACGCTCAACACACAATATAATTTGGTGCGCAGCGCATGAACGTATTCTTTAAATGGAAATAAAGCCATGAAACCAAACAGCATAACTATTAACGCGATCCACCCACTGCGCCCGCCACAGGCAAAGATAGCCGTGACCATTAAAAACGGCACAACCCAGTTTATTGCTCTTTTTGATTGAACGCACGCCCACAATGAAAACGGCAATGCCATGGCCAATATTGAAGCGTAATAGCTGCTCCAAAAATCCGTTCCTCTTAGAAATTCACTAACGGATGGCGCAATGAGGCTGTGATCAAATATTGCCCATAGAGAAAAAATAGTCGCGATAACTTGGGCATAGAGCAACTTATTTTTAAAATCTGGCAAAGGGCGGTTTTTCAAAATCACATAGAGCAATAACCCCGCACAAGCAATCACGGCATGCCTACTCCATGTGTCAAACGCATGATCATCTATGCCCATAAACGCAGAAATTAACCACAGCCCAAAAACAATACCGATTATAATTATATAACTATTTTTATAATTTAAGCTATTCTTATTTAACAGAGCCTTAACAGATATCTCTCGTGAAACAAATGCGTACATAATTGCACATAGCACAGCAACCATCATGAGCCCTGTACCTATATAAGAGAGAAAAAAACCCAGAAACAATATCAACCAAATCATGGTTTTTTTACGCGATTACGGTTTGATTTAATTTGCGCTTGGACATTGTCATGCACCACGACAAAATGATCGACCAGATAAAGCCACAAAGGCGTCGCGAGCAAACTTAAGGATATAATGGCCACAACATATTTGTGACCGTCGCCATCTATCGTTCCTGCAATCAAACCCATGGACGCTAAAATGAATGAGAATTCCCCGACTTGAGCGAGCACGCTGCCCGTTTGATAAGAGTCCGCTTTGTTCATGCCCAAACTTCTCAATATCGCCACGTTGAACACCGTTTTCAAAAGCATGGTCAAAAACAGAAGTGATATTGCCGCCACCCAATTTTCCACGAGGAATTTAAAATCAATCAAGAGACCAATAGACAAGAAAAACACCATGATGGTGATATCAAATAAAGGTTCAACACTGTCTTTCAACTCCATACGCGTTGCGGTATTGCCAACAGCTGTGCCCGCAAGAAACGCGCCATAGGCTGGTGATACGCCAAGTATTCCTGCCAAGGCTGAGGCTGTAAAACATATAGCAATGGCCGTCAACGTGGCTTGGCCTTTCATGGCCGTCCGTTTTAAATGTTCAAACTTGACCCAAATTTTTGTAAACATGCGTGGCTTTTTTTGGAACAAATACATCATCCCCACCAAGAGAAACACAGCAACGCCCAAACGAAGTAAGCCCACATAGTTAAAGCCTTCGGACGTATTCAAAGCGCCAATAATCAAAATCATGGGGATCACCGCCATGTCTTGGGCGATCAATATCCCGATAGCATGTTTTCCAACATTGCTTTTCAGTAGATTACGGTCTTGAAGAAGTTTGAGCGTGACAGCCGTTGAGGATAACGATACCGCAAACCCTAGTAAAATACATAAGTTTAATGGCCAACCAAAGGCGTACCCAAGCCCGCCCATAAATATGAGCCCCAATGCTATTTGGCACGCACACGTTATGATCGAGACACGCGACACGGCCTTAAACGAGCTTAAATCGAGCTCCACACCAACAATAAAAAGAAGAAGTAAAATACCAAGCTCAGCGAGCAAACCAACTTCGGCGCTGTTGTCCACGTATCCCAAAACCGATGGACCGAGGATCAATCCGACAATAATGTAACCCACCAAAACAGGTTGATTGAGTCTCCGAAATACAGCGCCACCAATAAAAGTTGCGGCCAGAATTAAAGCGATATGCGCGAGCGAGTCAGCGTGATGATCCATGACCTATTGTTAGGTGATAAACGCAGAGGGATCAAAGTAAAAATTGGGCGTGATGGTCTAAATGATCATTGATAAAGCTTTGAACAAAGAAATAAGAATGATCATAACTCGGTTGCGTGCGTAGTGTGAGATTTTGCCCCGCACTTTTACATGCTTCTTTAAACAGATCAGTACGAAGACGTCCGTAATAAGGATCATCCGCCCCTATATCTATTAAAATTTCGCGTTCTAAAATATTGGGCGCGGCATCTCGTACCAAATAACATGGGTCATGGCGTGGCCACTCACGTTGATTAGAACCAATATATTTCGTCAAAACCTCGCGTCCGCGCTCCGTGTCCAACAAATTTGATACAGGCGCCAACGCCGACACAGATTGATATTGATACGCATATTTGTATGACAATGCTAACGCGCCATACCCACCCATGCTATGTCCCATGAGGCCTTGTTTATCAGCTTTCACAGGGAATTGAGATACCATAAGGCAAAACAATTCACGCGCGATATAGCTTTCCATTTGATAATGATCACGCCAATTTTCTGTTTGTGCATCCATGTAATAGCTCGCGCCTTTGCCAAAACTAATACCGCTTTCATCCATCACATCATCCCCGCGCGGTGAGCTATCAGGGTTCAAAATGGCAATGCCAAGTTCTGCTGCTTTTTTATACGCCATAGCCTTGGTCGTGAAATTCTCAGGCGTGGTGGTCAATCCCGACAAAAAAGTGATCATTGGTACACTTTGATGCTTTGCTTGAGGGGGCAAAAATAACGTAAACATCATATCACAATTCGTACGCCGTGCGCGATGCGTGTAGTAGTTGACTGTGCCGCCATGGCAACGATGTGATTTAATAAGCTCCATAGATATAACTATTGCGCATTATCATAGACAAATAAAGCCAGAGCTTATACAAGCATCCCCATGAGCGAACTCCTAGTGTCTGTATCCGAAGCTGTCGTCACATTTGGTGGCAAACCATTATTTGATGGTTTAGATTTTAACATCCACAAAGGCGCACGTATTGCGCTTGTTGGTAAAAACGGTGCGGGTAAATCAACACTCATGAATTTGATATCTGGACACCGCGAGCTTGATGGCGGAGAACGCTGGGCATTGGGGGGCATGACCATTGGCTATTTACAACAAGACATCACGCCAAAAGAAAAACAAACCGTATATGATTACGTGTTTGAACAACTGCCCGAAGAAGAGCGTTATTTGCATGAATATAAAATTGAGCTTGTTCTACAACCGCTTGATTTAGAGCCAACGGGTCTCATGACCATGCTCTCTGGGGGGCAATTACGACGTGCAGCGATCGCGCGCGCCTTGGTTGAAGATCCTGAAATTTTATTACTGGATGAACCCACGAACCATCTCGATCTTGAAATCATCCAATGGCTTGAGGATTATTTGAAATCTTATCAAGGTGCATTTGTGTGCGTGAGCCATGATAGAGCGTTTCTTGCCAATATCTCAAACTCGATTTTCTGGCTTGATCGTGGGCGCGTGCGCGTATGTCCCGAAGGGTTTGAAAAATTTGAAGAATGGTCAGAAACACTTTTGGAACAAGAAGCCCGCGAGCTTAAAAACCGCGCCAACATCGTAGGCCAAGAAGTCGCATGGGCATCAAAAGGCGTGAAAGCACGCCGCAAACGTAATGTCAGGCGTGTTATGCTTGTGAAACAAATGCGCGATAAGTTATTGTCCGATCAACAATCTTATAATCGCGCCACTCGTAAAATCACGTTTGCGCCTATTAAGCTTGAAGATCACAGCTCTAAAATCATCACTGAATTTCATAAAGTTCACAAATCATTCACCTCGCCAACCACGGGTGAAAATAAAATAATTCTTGATAATTTTAACTTGCGGATCGTGCGCGGTGATCGTATCGGAATTTTAGGCAAAAACGGCGCGGGTAAAACATCGTTTATTAAACTCATTCTTGATCAAGTTGAGCCCGATAAAGGTAAGATTAAACGCGCACATGATTTTAACCCTGCTTATTTTGATCAAAAACGCGAAAGTCTTAATCCTAAATTTGATTTGATTAAAACGCTTTGCCCTGAAGGCGGCGATCACATCGAAGTTATGGGTAAAATGCGCCACGTTTATGGATATCTTAAAGAATTTATGTTTGATCCAAAAATGGCCACACAACCCGTTAAAACGTTATCGGGTGGTCAAAAGAACCGTCTGATGCTTGCCAAAACATTAGCAAATCCTGGTAATTTCCTAATTTTGGATGAACCGACAAATGACTTGGATATGGACACATTGGACATGGTTGAAGAAGCGCTTGCCAACTACCCAGGCACTTTGATTGTTGTGTCCCATGATCGGGATTTCTTGGATCAAACAGTGACAAAAATTATCGCTTTTGAGGGTGATGGTGTGGTTGAAGGGTATATCGGCGGTTACACTGATTATCTCGAAGCCAAAACGAAAGAGCAAAACAAAGAAAAAACTAAGAAAGAAACGCCTCAATCAAAAACGAGCCCTAAGAAAGAATCGACAAAAACTGAAGCGTTAGCGCCTAAAAAAGAAAATAAGAAGCTCTCTTATAAATTCCAACGCGAGCTTGATATGTTGCCAGAACAGATTGCGGGGCTAGAATCCGACATTGAAAAAGCCAATGCAGTTTTGGCCGATGCCGATTTATATAAAAATGATCCCGATACATTTGATAAAACACTTAAAGCTTTTGAAGAAGCCAAGCAAACATTGGCGCGCCGTGAAAAACGCTGGCTCGAATTAGAAGAAATGAAAACCTAAGTTATTTTTTCTTAGTCTTAGGTTTCGCCGCTGGCTTCTTCTTAGTTCCGTCATCAGACTCGGCCTCCGCTTTATCAATCTGTAAGCCATTGGCAAACGTGACAACACTTTGTGGGAATGGTATTTCAATACCCGCTTTATCAAGGGTGCGTTTCAAGGCGCGCACCACTTCATCACGGCTCACATGCATATCGCGCGGTTTGGGGTCAGCCCACCAACGCACTGTGAAATCAATGGATGAACTGTTAAATTCTTTGGCAAAAACTTCTGGTTCACGTTTTTCGTTGATCACATCAATTTCTTTCAAAGCATCAATCATAAGTTTTTTTGCTACATCAAGATCAGTGTCGTAACCAACGCCCATTGTAATCTCGAAACGGCGCGTGGCGCGTTGTGTGCGTACGATCAAAGGATTTTTGAATAAAATTGCATTGGGCACCATCACGAGTTGCCCATCTGTTTGGCGAATAAATGTGTCACGCATATTAATCTGTTCAACCATGCCTTCAATTTCGCCCTCAACCTCAACGTAATCACCAATGCGCATTTCTTTGCGAAGCATGATCATGATGCCCGCCATGAAATTTTCAAAGATATCTTGGAACGCGAAACCAATGGCCAAAGTACCAAGACCCAAAGCACCCAAGATTTTATCAGGCGTCAATGTCGGGAATATTACAGCGCCCGCAACGAGTACGCCAACAATCCAAACCCCAAGTTTAGAAAAACGAATAAGTAAAATTTGTAAGGAGGGTCGTATACTCGTTTTATCGGAGGTACGTTTAGCCACCATAGCCACAAATTTTGCGATGTAGCTTGTGATAAAGAGTACGACGATTGCGATGCCGAGCATTGGCAAGGCTTGGACAAAGCCAATCCACATTGAATCAAGTTGTTCGAGGAGCGGGTCTATAAATTTTTCCATGAAAGAAACTATAGAGCAAAATCTAGAATCGTCAAATTGGATTAACTCTATTTAAGCTTTGGCTAGAATGGCTTTCACTTTAAATTCGTCTTTGATAATGCCATAGCGTAAAACTTGGTTTGTTTCATACGAAATCATTGATCCGCCATAGGCATGCAATAGCGCGTCACCCGCTGCCACATCCCATTCGCATAATTGTTTTTCGCGTATATAGACATCTGCTTGACCTTTAAGAAGTTCAACAAATTTAAGCGCACTGGCACGTTGCGTGACCGATTGGGGCGCTTTATTAAATATCGATTTATAGATGTTTATCGCATTTAATCGGCTTGGGCCAATGATCAATCTGTCTTGATTTTTTTGATCTTTATCACGGGTTAAACATTTGATATTTTTATCGTTTAAAGATATAAAACAAACTTGAGTGTTAGACTTTGTATAAACTATTTCACGATAATAGGGCAACGCGATCATCCCAAATAATGGACGACCATTAACAACAAGTGCCAGAGTGATCGCAAAATCATGTTTGCCCAAAGCATAACCACTTGTCCCATCAATAGGATCGCATATCCAAAACACATCTGGTAATTTTTTATTGTGAGACATCACCGTTTGCGCGGTTTCTTCGCCTAAGAAAAAGACATCTTTGGTCAAGTTTTCAAGACCATTTTTAATATATTTTTCAACGGCTTTGTCGGCTTTGGTCACAAGCGTATTATCCGCCTTAACATCAATAAAGTTATCTTGGCCAATCATCACCTGCATATCCACAGCCATACTCATAGCTTCGCTCACGACATTGATAAGCGCGGTTTGAACATCGTCCTGCCAAACTATTTTTGGATCAAAAGTGCTCATGATTAAGTGCGCTCTTTTATAAGAGATTGAACGGATTGCATAATAGCATCCTCGTCATCTTGGATTTTATATAAATTGAGAAGCTTCATATCAGGGCTCAAAAAATAAATATAGGATGAATGATCAATGGTGTATTCCGCGGAGCCTTCCTCAAAAACTTTAGATGAGTATATTTTATAGATATCTTTGACCGCTTCTATTTGCTCCACTGTGCCTGTGTAGCCTTTAATATCAGCATTAAATAATTCAAGATATTCTCGCAGTGACCATGCCGTATCGCGCTCTGGGTCGAGGGTTACAAACATGGGTTGGATTTGTTTTGCTATGTCAGTTGGCAAATCTTGCATGACACCTGCAATTTTTTGCAGCTCCGTTGGACAAATCGATGGGCAAAATGTAAATCCAAAGTAAATTAGTTTATATTTATTATTATATATATTCGTGTTCTCGGTAACGCCGTCTTGATTGATAAGCTCAAAATCCCCACCAACGCCTAAGTAATCTTGGAATCCTGATGTGACATTTTCTTGTGGTGCATGATCAAGCAAATAAAATAGACTGGCGATTAACGCCACCAGCAAGATACCCAAAAATATAAGTGTGTTACGCATATTTTTCATTGTGATTGAAAATTAACTGATTTGAGCCAAAATGTCACGCACAGCCACCAGTGGGTCATCCACTTTTGTAATAGGCCGACCAATCACAAGATGCGTTGCCCCTGCTTTTTGAGCCTCGGCTGGCGTCATCACACGCTTTTGATCATCCATCGCCGCGCCCTCGGGGCGAACACCTGGCGTAATCAATTCAAATTTATCACCGCACGCATTACGGATAGGTCTAATCTCTTGAGGAGAGCACACAACACCGTCAAGCCCCGCCTCTTTCGTGAGCTTTGCCCACCGTACGACTTGCGCCTCAATATTGCTCTCTGACCACCCTAGCGATACGCGATCACTGTCTTCAAGCGATGTTAACACCGTCACCGCTATCAAGCGAACATTTGGGTTCACTTTATCGCGGGCCTCTTTGGCGGCCTTCATCATGGCCATTCCACCAGAGGCATGAATATTTACAATGGCGATAGGAAGACGGCACACAGCCTCAATTGCTTTGCCAACTGTGGCAGGAATGTCATGGTATTTCATGTCCAAAAAGATAGGCTGATGCGACACTTCGTGTACCGCGCGTACTCCACTCGCGCCGTGAGTCGCAAAAAAGGTCATGCCAAGCTTAATGCCACACGGCACATTTTTAATGGTTTCAGCGAGCTTTAATGCTTCTTCCAAATCATCATTATCAAACGCTACATAGATCATTTTTTATCGAGCCAATTCATCGCGCCGCCACATAAAAATCCAATGGCAAAGAAAGCCAAAATCAGTACAAACAATGGCACTGTGATGCTTGATACCCATGGCAAAATTGTGAAATCAACATAGCCAATGTTAAAAATGGATAACCCAACGATCAATACAAAAATCGGCAATCCGATAATGAGAAATAAGAAACGCGCAAAAACAGATTTAGCCACGGTTGTTCAATGCATCGCGCAAATTTTTACCAGCTTTAAAATTAAGCGTTCTACGAGCTGGCACTTTAACACTCGCACCTGTGCGCGGGTTACGCGCCGTGCGGGCACTACGTTCTTTAACTGTGAAACTACCAAATCCACGCAATTCAATACGACGACCATTTGATAACGCATCCGTCATCGTATCAATGATTGTATCAACGATATGTTCGATATCTGCGACCTTAAGCGCTTCGGAGCGCGCGGCCATTATTGAAATAAGTTCTGATCTGGTCATAGATACTAAATGTCCATGAAATCACCGCTACGTCAAGAGTTTTTAACACTTGCGCGTGAGGGTTGTATTTGGCACAAAGGTTCATGGAATTAAAACACATCACCATCACGGGCGATTTGGGCAGTGGTAAAAGCACGGTCGCACGTAATTTTGAAGAGAAATACGGTGCAAAACGTGTCTCCACAGGTGAAGTACAACGACAATTGGCCGAGGACTTGGGCATTGATACATTAGAAATGAACAAACGCGCCGAAACTGATCCCTCCATTGACGAGAAAATCGACTCTATTTTCAAATCCTTAAACAACAGCAAAGACGTGCTTGTGGTGGATAGCCGCATGGCGTGGCACTTTATGCCATCAAGCTTTAAGATTTGCATGAAGGTTGATTTGGATGTTGCGGCGAAACGTGTGTGGGACAATGACCGCAAAGGCGAACGTTATGATAGCTTTGAAGAATGCAAAAATGCCTTACGTAATCGACGTGATAGTGAACGCGCACGGTTTTTAAAAACCTATAATGTTGATCTCACTGATCCCGATAATTTTAATTTGGTGATTGATACATCAAACACAATTGCTAGCGAGGTCGCGGAGCAGGTTTTACAGGCGTATGAGGAATATTGCTCTTAAGCATTTGTTGCTCCAAAAAATTAACACTACCACAATAAAAAACCCCGTCATGTGACGAGGCTTTTTTAAACTTAATGATAAGAAGAAAAGATTATTTCTTGTCTTCGTCTTTCTTAGCCGGTGCCTTTTTAGCAGCAGGCTTTTTGGCCGCCGCTTTCTTGGCAGGTGCTTTTTTCGCTTTTGCTGGCGTACCATCATCTTTGGCTGAATCAAGAGCTGCGCCCAAGATATCGCCCAATGAGGCTCCACTATCAGAAGAGCCATACTCAGCCAATGCTTTTTTGTCTTCTTCGATTTGGAGTTGTTTGATTGAAAGCTGGAGTGACCCTTTTTTCTTCTCAACCATGACGATTTTAGCATCAACTTTTTCACCAACGGCAAAACGATCAGGGCGTTGCTCTGAACGCTCGCGTGACAATTCAGCGCGTTTGATAAAGCCAGCAGTCTTGTCATTCACAGTGACCGCGACACCACCATCGGTGATCTCGGATACTGTACATGTGACAACATCGCCTTTTTTCATCCCATCAAGAGAAGCGCCACCCGTAGAGCGAGCCGCACCTGATGATGAAGAACCACCTTTTTCGTCAAGCTGTTTAATGCCCAATGAAATGCGTTCTTTTTCAGGATTGATCTCAAGCACTTTGGCTTTGACTTTGTCGCCCTCGCTAAATCCAGCCAAAGCTTCTTCGCCTGACATAGACGCATCAATGTCTGACATGTGAACCATGCCATCAATATCAACTTCTGGAAGTGAGATAAACAAACCAAAATCAGTGATGTTTTTGACTTCACCTTCAATGATTGTGCCTTCTGGATTTTTGGCTGCAAAGGCTGCCCAAGGGCTGTCTTCACATTGTTTTAGACCAAGTGAGATACGGCGCTTGTCCATATCAACATCCAAAACCATCACTTCGATCTCGTCATTTACATTGAGGATCTTGGATGGGTGAAGATTTTTCTTCGTCCATGACATTTCAGAAACGTGAACAAGACCTTCAACGCCTTCTTCAATCTCAACGAATGCACCATAATCAGCGATGTTCGTAACTTTACCTTTGACACGTTTGCCAGATGGGTAATTGCCAACGATATCATCCCAAGGATCATTTTCGAGCTGTTTCATACCAAGAGATACGCGCTTGCTTTCAGCATTCACTTTCGTCACTTGAACTTTAACTGTGTCACCAACCGTCATCACTTCTGATGGGTGGTTCACGCGTTTCCAAGAAATATCAGTTACGTGCACAAGCCCGTCAATACCGCCTAGATCAATAAATGCGCCATAGTCAGTGATGTTTTTCACAACACCTTCCATTGTATCGCCTTCGTTGATGTTTGCGAGAACTTCGTCAAGTGAACCAGCCGCATCATCTTCCATGAGCGCACGACGTGAAACAACAATGTTGCCACGAGCACGGTCCATTTTCAAAATAGCCAAAGGCACTTCTTCGTTCATAGGTGGTTGAGAGTCCTTAGTCGGACGTAGATCAACTTGTGACCCTGGTAAGAACGCAGTCGCGCCCTTAAGGTCAACAGTATAACCGCCTTTAACACGAGCAAAAATCACACCAGTGACTTCTTCGTTTTCAGAATGGGCACGTTCTAATTCAGACCATGCTTCTTCACGTTTCGCTTTTTCACGAGATAAAACGGCTTCGCCCTGTTTATTTTCAATTCGTTCAACGTAGACCTCAACCTCTTGGCCGATGTCTAAGTCTGCTTCTGCACCGCGCACTGAAAATTCTTTCAATGGTACGCGACCTTCTGCTTTTAAGCCTACATCAACGATTGCGAAATCGTTGGTTTTAGCGATGACGATACCTTTGACGACTTGGCCTTCAAAGGTATCGGATGCACGGAAATTTTCACCAAGTAAAGAGGCGAATTCCGCGGATTCGTCTCTATCTTTTAGTTGTGTTGCTGCTCTAGCCATAATATGAGAGTAGCTCCTTTCAAAATAATATATGTTTTAAACGGATACGTACAAAACTAAAGATCGGGAGCTATCTTCTTGATGTGCGATATAGCCAAATCAACCATTTCCTGAACCCCGATATCACTGGTGTCAATCACCAGAGCATCGCTCGCAGGCACAGTCGGAGCAATATCACGTGATATATCCCGAGCGTCGCGTTGCCGCATTGCCTCTAAAACGGCTTCATAGCTATCTGATTTCGTGAGTGATTGCAACTCTTTTGCGCGTCTTTTTGCTCGTTCTTCTATTTTTGCGTCCACAAAGAACTTAATTTGCGCATTTGGTACAACCACAGTCCCTATGTCACGCCCATCCATCACCACGCATTTGGCGCCCTTTGAGGGTTTGATCGCAAATTCTTTTTGTAAGTTTAATAATGCGGCGCGCACCTGCGGCACAGCGGCGGCAATACTCGCGCCTTGCGCAGCTTTTTCAGTGCGAAGATCAGGATTTTCTAATATTTTAGTGTCAAAACTTTTGGTTAAATCATGCGCGTTTTTAATGGCTTGCTCGGGTGATGTGCTATTCACACCCACGGCGCGATACAACAGCCCTGTGTCCATGTAAACACCATCGAAATGACGCGCCAAAGCCTTGGCAAGTGTACCTTTACCACTCGCGGCGGTACCGTCAACGGCTATAACAATGTGGTCTAACACTTACTTAATAACGTGTTGGTTCATACATTAAATGTGTGCGTGGAGGCTCCAATTTATTGCGCCCTGCCGCGCCTTTATATATTTGCTTGGCTTTGGGCTTTGCCTCTTCTTCAGTTTTTTCTTTGTCTTCAAAAGAACTGGAGAGTGAGGCTGGATCCACAAGAAATCCGTTTTCATCTTCTACAAACACCAAATCACTTGGGTCAAAAAGTTGTTTGGATTCATCAGCCAAATCATCAATCGCATCTTCATCAAGTTGATTAACGTCGCTTGTCTGCCCCGTAGAACCAACAGTTATAGTGGTCTTTGCCTGAGCCGTAGGCACAATGAGTAAAGACAATAAAATGAGAGTTAAGATGCGCATAACGCTCACTATAACAAAATATTATAGATGATGGCGAGCGTTTTTGATGAAACCTCGCAAAAATCTTATAAAAACAAGAATAATTAGCGCTTTTCTTAACGTTTCATTTACCAAGACGCGCTATATTTAACTTGAATATGGTAACAAAACAAAGGAACAAACAATGACCAGTGGATCAACAAGCGTATTAGAGTATGTACACCAAGCGGGATTAGACGAGAACGAAAGCTTTAAAGCTGGCGATCTTAAGATGCATTACAGCATTGGTGAAAAAGAAGGCACAAGCTACACCATTCGCTATGATCATCGCGATGAAAAGATCGTGAAAATTGGGGTTGTTCCAGGGCTTACAGGTAAAGAATTATCACCCAAAGATTTGCAAAAATGCGCCGTATGGCTCCAAGCTCCAAGTCACATTGATTTGTATGTTAACGATAACATCGTTGACGACATGCGCGGTAAATTATTGGGTAAAGAAGTTGGCGGTAAAGAACTTATTGAAAAGGTCGGCGATTTCTTTGGTGCGTTGAAAGAGCGCAACCTTAATAAAGCCATGAGTTTGGCAGTTGAAGCGGCCAAAGTGGCCAAAGCTATCTTGCCATCTATTTCTCGCATGCCTTTTGCCAGCAACCTTACAGGTCGCACGCGGGCGTTTGCCATGGCGGCCACAAAAGTGATTAAAAGCACAGTTGCGCCAGAACCAATGGCTCTTGCCAATGCGCCATCATTTGGCATGGGTAGTGGAATGGGCGGATCAACGGCTCAAAAAGGTATATCTAAGAAAGTTAAAAAAGAAGAAGATAAAGAAGACGCTTAAAACTTAAAGCACGTCCTGCGTTCCCAATAAAATTACTTTCTCATCGCGCGATTCAATGTCGCGCGCTGTTTTAAGTATTTCCGCGCGATCAAACCATGTTTGAGCCTCAGCCTTATCGTGATCAAGTTGATGCACAACGCGATACTTACTGATCGCATATTCATAACTATCAGAGGCCACACGCTTTAATGCTTCAAGATGGGCACGTGCTTCCATCGCCTTATTATCATTCAAGGCTGCCTTCACAAGCGCAGCGTGCGTCAATGGATTGGTAGGATTAACTTTGAGCATTGTCTCGTAAAACACGAACTGATCCATGTCGGGCGCAAGACGCTCCCATAAAGGCAATAAATCTGGGTGTGGCTTAGTTTTCCAAGCATTCAAGAGCGCTTTATGTGCGGCTTTACCATTGTTTTGATCAAGATATGTTTCGATTTCAATACGTTTCGCATCAGGCGTTTGATCAGCTTTATACGCTTTTTGTGCCAATTTACGAGCATCATTGGGTTTCCCGTGCGCCAATGCGCTATCGCTTTGTTCAATATATAATTGAGCGTGACGCGCTTTAACCGCCTCACCCGCCATCAAGTTTTGTTTTTGTAATTTATTCAACATTTTATGCGCTTTGTTATAGTCACCTTTGGCGGCAAGCGCTTGCACATGCATATCATGAAGGCTCAAATCATTGGGTGCCATTTTAAGCGCTTTGGCAGAGAGTTTACTCACACGTGTTTCATCATTTTGTTTGTGAGCAAGGCCAATTTGTGCACGCAAAGCATACAGTTTTGCCTCGTTATTTTTTAACAATTGCGAGTAATATTCGTCTGCTTTTTCAAGCTCTCCTTCGGCCTCAGCCAAGCGCCCTTCAAATACAAGTAAAAATGGGTCTTGGCTATCACCATGCCAAAGATTACGCACTTGGGAGGCTATAATTTGTGCTTTTTCTTTGTTGTGCGCGGTGAGATGCCCAAACCCTTGGAGGATCAATCCGCGCGCTTTACGCGTTTTCCGTTCTCTTTGCCATTTTGCCAAAAGCCCAAAACTGTTGAGACCACGATCCACAATCACAAAAAAGAAGATAATTACGATAAAGCCAAGTGCAAAAACAACAAACGGCATAGACAATGCCCATGTGCCAAAACTTAAGTTTACAGGCAGATCAATACTGATAAGAACGCTCAGCGCAACGGCGCTTATCACAAGCCATAAAAGCCATTTCAGCGCGTTCATATCAACTCTCCTTTATTTATGTTTCATTTACAAAATTGATGATTCAGGTTCTTCAATGATGATTGGTTCTGGTGTTGGCGCAGACTCTGGAACTGGTGGCTCTTGCGCATCAGGAATATCATCTGGCGTTGGCACACCTCTTCGAGGTAACGGCACAGGCGCTGGTTGAGGTGGTATAACAGGAATCAATATCTCTCTGTCTTGCGGAATAACGGGCACAATACCTGTGATTGGTGCAGGACTGTTATACAGTGCGTTGCCGTTCGATCCCGATCTTAGCGTTTGAAGCGCTTGTGTAAAGAACCTCATAACATCCGCTTCTATTTTTTGAGCAAGGACATTTTGCCCCGCACCTGTGATCACAGGTTGGGCTTTTTCAAGCGCTGGATAAGGCAATTGTTCTAAGGTTGCTTTGGCCGCAGCCACGTCACCCGCTTCCAATTGAATCTGCGCTTTGGCCACAAGTTTTTGCTCGAGCGTACCAAGCACAGGTACGCCATTGTCACGTATATCAACAATGGATTGAATGCGCGCTTTCACAATATCTAGGAGGGGTGCGTTATCTCCCTCAAGACGCGCGTTCACGATATCGCCCGACAAGGCTTGCAATTCTGCTTTTAACCCAGCACTGCTCATCACGCCTTTTTCGGCAAAGGGTTGGAGTTGATCAATAGAAGTCGCCAGTTCTGGATTAGCATCTGGGTTAATCACGGATTTCAAAAGCGCAATATCATCACCCAATGGTTCTTGACGATCTAAAGCACCACGGAATTGGTTGAGCGCCAAAAGCATGGCCGCCGCAGTCAGGTCAGAGCTCGACACTTGCCCAAGGGTTTGTGCCAATGCGCCATTGTTTTCACGCGCTTCATTCAAAGCATCCTCAAATGAGGATACTTCGCCTTGAAGGCCAGCCACGATTGTCTGTAATTCTTTTACAGCCGCGCTCAACGTTGCTTGACCAACACCTGATTGTTGTAAGTTTTCAAGATTTTTTGACAACTCAGCCAAATTTTGTGGGTTACTTATGGTGCCAAGAGCAGCTTGTAACTCGTTCAAACGCGGAACCACATTTTCATTGATTTGCTGTTCCAAAGCCATTTGACTTTGTTCCAGTGTTGCGGCCAAGCCTGATGACATTGAATTACCATTTGCGTTGGTTTGCGGTGTTTCAACTTTTTGTTCGAGCGCCGCAATACGTTGCCCTGGGTTGGAAACAATAAAATCTGGACCAAATAAAATCGCAAGCATAGAGGCGCTTAAGCCTACAGACAGACCCACAATAAGGATGGCTTGCCCCATGCCACCACCGCCAGATTTACGCTTCACTTCGATGTTTTCATTATTGCCAGTTGATAAATACGCATCGAAATCTTTTTCAGCGCTAATTTGTTTATGGTCGTGTTTATCGGCAGCTTTGTGCGCTGATTTTGGCAAGCTTTCGCTTTGAATGGCCGCCATTTTACGTGGCTCGCTGGCCACAAGTTTAGCGTCATTATTTTTCTTTAAGGCTTCAATATCGACATTCTCATCATTTGCCAATTTTTCGACTTTTTTCCACTGATTATCAGGAATACGATCGCGTTTTTTCCAACCTTGGACAGTTGTAAAAGCGATGCCCAATTTATTGGCCAGTGGACGAATGCCACCAAATTCTTCGATTAATTTTTCAACATCAATTTGATTTTTGTGTTTCATTTTATCTATACATCCTGTTCCAGTTTATGTTGTATCAACTTTAAAATTGAGTGTCTATCAGGGCTACCCGCCACATCTATATTGCTCATTAATTCATGATCCAGAGAATCAGAAACGCGCGCGCTGATAGCCACCGCCTCTTTAAACTCTTTATAATGCGTTAATTTAGCGCAATCCTTGTATGAGGTAAAGAGAGATACAAAAGCTTGCGCCCCACGAGCCGAGAAAAACACGAATATAATTTTTTTGCTGTTTTTTAGAGCGTTCAAAACAATGTCTGGTATTTGTGTTTTAAGCACCGCTTTATATACGGGCACCACCTTAACATCAAAATCGTTGGATAGAGTTTGCCCATCAGGGGAACGGTCGATGCCACATAAATGAACAATCTTTTTGCCTTTATAACGCGCCATATCAGCATGCAACTCAGCGTTCGTTCCGTATGCAACGTCTTCACATTGAATGCCCGCTTCGCATAGGCTCTCCTTGGTCTGTTCGCCCACCGCGATCATAGTCCCGTTGGAATTGTTAGGTAAAAATTGAACGGCATTCGCACTGGTGATTAAATAAAGATCGGCAACAGGTAATGTGAAGTCGACAGGTTCAATATCAACGAGCGATAGCGCCGTCACATCACAATCAGGCAGATGATCTTTAAAAAATGGCTCGACGTCTTGAGGGCGCGAGTGGATAAGAACGATGTGTGCGTTTTTATTTTTGCCCTGCGACATGCCGCGCATCTTTGTGATAATCAACAGACAGACATTCAAGCATTTTATCGCCCGCTTTATCGCGCAGTTCTTTGGCAACCATATCACCCAATTCAATAGCTTGGGCTTTATTAAGCACTTGCGCCATCGCTTTTGCTTTAAACATATTGACTCCATCGGTAGACATCAACCATGCCTCACACGTCATCATATGACCCAAAAGCGTTGCATAAGCTGAAATAGGCGTACGACATGATCCATCTAAATTTTGTAACACCGCACGCTCTGCTAGCGTAACCAAAGCGCTTTGTGCGTGGTTAAGACAATCAAGTATTTCGCGCGTTTCACTGTCATCAATGCGAGTTTCAACGCATAATGTGCCTTGTCCACAGGCTGGCAACATAATTTCTGGTTCAAGGTAAATGGCAATCTCGTGCGCACGGTTAATGCGGTGCAATCCAACGGACGCCAAAACGGCGACATCCACTTGACCAGCGCGTAATTTTTCAAGGCGCGTATCAATATTCCCGCGTAATGGTTTAATCACCAAATCGGGACGTTCATTTAGTAAGATTGACTGTCGGCGCACAGACGATGTTCCAATAATGGTGCTGGGCGGTAAATCGTGAATGGATTTGACATTGGTGCCAATAAGCACGTCCCGCGCATCTTCGCGTTCTAATATATGATCTATAGCAACTTGATCAGGCAGAAAACTCGGCACGTCTTTGACATTATGGACACCACAATCAATCGATTTATCTAAAATAGCCTGCTCAACCTCTTTGATAAACAGACCTTTCCCACCCGCAACCTCGGACAATCTTTGTTCACCCATTTCGGGTTTCCAATCGCCAGAGGCCTTGATAGGCACAATCTCAATATCAAGATTCGGGTGTGCGATCTTAAGGCGATGCACCACCATGTCCGTTTGCACGCGTGCCAGAGCACTGGTTCGTGTGCCGATTTTAAAGGTTTTCTTATTAGCCATTTATATTTTTTTCTAACCCGTATAAAACATTAGTGCAATGACGAATATCTTAAATAACCTAGTTTTAGGCATAGAAAGCTCATGTGACGAAACAGGTGTCGCGCTTGTAAACGAGCATGGCGATATTCTTGCACAAAGCTTGGCAACACAACTGGCCGACCACGAACCCTTTGGCGGTGTTGTGCCAGAGCTTGCTGCACGCAAGCATTTAGAAGTGCTCCCAAGTATGGTCGAACGCGTTTTTAAAGACGCTAACATTAAGCCCAATGATATTACGGCCATTGCCGCGACATGTGGCCCTGGCTTAATTGGCGGTCTCTTGATCGGTGCCAATTACGGTAAAATGATGGCAAGTGCGCTCAATAAACCTTTTATGGCGATCAACCACCTCGAAGCGCACGCGTTAAGCGCACGTCTTGATAATCCTGATTTAAAATTCCCTTATTTATTGTTATTAATCTCTGGTGGGCACACGCAATTGCTAATATGCGAAGGCGTTGGACAATATAAAAAACTCGGCACAACGTTAGATGATGCGGTTGGTGAATGTTTTGATAAATGCGCGAGCGTTTTAAAACTGGGGCAACCTGGTGGCCCAAATATCGAACGCGCCGCCAAACTAAGCCGATCAAAAGATGATTTTGGATTGCCACGCCCTTTATGGCGTCAAAAAAATTGTAATTTTTCTTTTTCTGGGCTTAAAACCGCTGTGGCACGAAAAGCCATCGAGGATACAAACACTAACGATATGGCGCGCGCCGTACAAAATGTGATCGCACAAAGCCTTGC
>JBBKXB010000007.1:0-10767 GCA_037969255.1 Bdellovibrionales bacterium
GAACGTGCGATTGATGCGTATCGCTTTAATGAAGTTGCTACGAGTTGTTATGATTTTGCATGGAAAGATTTTTGCGATTGGTATCTCGAATTCACCAAACCAATTTTGGCCGAGGCTAGCGCTGATATAAAAGAAGAAACGCTTAACACAACGGCCTATATTCTTGATCTCATCATGCAAGCGCTTAACCCTGTGATGCCGTTCATCACCGAAGAGATTTACGAGAATATGGGGCAACGTGCCATGGGTGATATATTGGCGACAAAACAATGGCCAGAATCGCTTAACGCCGATTACTCAGATGCGGCAGAACAAATGGAGTGGGTGTGTGAAGTGATTTCTGAAATACGCTCGATCCGTTCGGATTTGAATGTGCCTGTGAAGGCCGAAATCCCGCTTGTGATTACTGAAAGCAATGCGCAAACCGCAACATGGATTGAAAATCACGAAGATTTACTCAAACGCATGGCACGACTTGATACGATTGAATTTAACACAGAGATTGCCAAAGGTGCCGTTAGATCCGTTGTTACGGGCGCTCAACTAGCATTACCTGTTGCTGATGTGATTGACCTTAAGGCCGAACAATCGCGTCTTGAAAATGAAATTGCCAAACTTGATAAAGAACTCAAGCAAATTGATGGCAAGCTGAACAACAAACAATTTGTATCAAACGCGCCTGATGATGTGGTCGAGGAACAACGCACCCGTCAATTGGATGCGATGGAACGACGCCGTAAATATCAAGACGCACTCAAAGCGGTTGCTTAAACTTTATGGAGATTGTCCAAAGAGCTTTATCCAAAGATGAGAAAGAAGATATAAAGCAAAGCTTCAAAGAGTATAATCTATCATTAGGTATAGAGCCTCACGCAAAAGAAGAATTATGTTGGATCATTCAAGATGGTGACAAGAATGTAATTGGTGCCCTATATGGCGATAGCGTCTGGGATTGGGTCCATGTTGATATCTTGTTTGTAAAAAAAGAATTTCGTAAACAAGGTATTGGCCGCCAATTAATGGAAACAGTTGAAGCATATGCTGTCGCAAATAGTGTGGTTGGTATTCGACTTTCAACAACAAGTTGGCAAGCGCCCAAATTTTATGAGAAATTAGGATACGAGCATTATGCTACGTTTGATGATTACGCAAAAGGGCACAAAAAAATTTGCTTTAGAAAATATCTTTAAATTTGCGGTGCGCCAGCAAAGCCAGAACAATACGGCTTTTGGTTTCTAATTCCGTCTGCAGACACTAAGTCATTAGGGCGTACACAATATGATAAAGTGCCTGTTGATGTGTTCACACGCCATACGAATGATCCGCCACCGCTGGCAACCATATATCCGCCAGAGCGTGCGTTTTGTGCGATCACAGGAGAAAGGGAGGCGACCACAATCGTGATAGCCAAGACACAAACGCTATAGAAAAATGCGTTTGCCCAACTCATGATTAAGCTTCTTTCGCTTCGTCAGTTTTAGCCGCTTCTTTTTTCTTAACAGAGGCAGCAGAAATCCCACCGAAACGGCTTTGGAATTTGTTAAGCTGACCTTTTTCAAGAACACGTGTCTTCATGTCTTCATGCCATGCAGGGTGTGAAATTGGATCAATTTCAAGTGTCATGGTTGCGCCTTCTTTAAGGCCAGTTGTACGTGTTTGGTATTCTGTACCATCTGTCATTTTAACAGTGATCATATTTAGTTTTGGGTGTATATCTTTTTGCATTATTTAATTCTTCCTTAAGGGGCACTTTATATGATTAATTTTGATGGTTTGCAAGTCCTTTCTTGTGGTTTTTGAAGGAGGGCTTCTAAATTTTTTATACCAACCCCAAACTTTATAGGATAAGAGTTGTTTCTAATGGCAAAACCACCTTTGCCTATGGACGTCCAGTTAAAAGTTTCAGTGGAGGTGTTGCGGTTGACCAACTCAGTCATAGTATCTTCATTTGTGAAGTTTTCTAGGTCTAAATGAGGACATTTTATACTGTGCATATTGAACAGAGCAGCTATGGCTGTAACGCAATCATAATTAGTTGATTGGTGAGGGTGCGAAGGTAACCGTTCTTCAGGAAAATTTTGCAAACTTAGCAACAAAGCTAAGTGACGCTTAACCTTTTTGACATCATTTTTGGG
Source organism: Bdellovibrionales bacterium (assembly GCA_037969255.1). GTDB lineage: Bacteria > Pseudomonadota > Alphaproteobacteria > Micavibrionales > JBBKXB01 > JBBKXB01. The sequence continues at coordinate 2,136 of JBBKXB010000007.1, forward strand.
GGCTTGCCAGAAATAGCCACGTTCGAAACATCCAGAATCATAAACGAATGAGTATTCTTTATTACCAAAATCAATTAGTTCGTAGCCTGCATCTGTAATAAGAGCTAGAGCGATGTGATCAATAAAGTCGACCTTACCAACAGTGTATTGAAATAGCGCAAATCCATTCATACGTGAAATATAAGACTAAATTAATATTATGTCAATGTATTTATGATTTGTAGATATCCATGATGTCGGTTAGTAATCTTTTGCCCTCGTCGAATGGACGTTGGAAGCTGTTGCGACCAATGATTGACCCGTTACCGCCACCATTTTTGATGTCTTTTGCATCTTGAAGCACGCTTCCACCTTCTTTTTTACCACCACCAGAAAACACCACCATGCGGCGTCCATCAAAGCATGATTTAACAACTTCTCTGACGCGATCTTCTTGCGTTTTGGTCACAATGTTTTTAAAGACTTTGGCGGCCTCGGGATTTTCAACAAAATCAGATGGCAATTTCACCTTAACGATATGCGCGCCCAATAAACACGCCATGTGTGCACCGTATGCAATGTTATCAATGGCCGTTTCGCCGTCTTTGGTCACGTCACCGCCGCGCACATAAGCCCATAATACTGTGGCAATGCCGTTCGCTTTTGCCTCGCGCGATAAAGCGCGGAATTCTTCCATTTGCGCCATACCTTGGTCAGAGCCAGGGTAGATTGTGAAACCAATGGCAGCGCACCCAAGGCGCACAGCATCGTCCACAGAGGCTGTTACAGCCTGATCAGGCGCACGTTGATTATTAAAAAGGGAGTTTGATGAATTCATTTTTAAAATCGTTGGGATTTTACCTTTGAATGTTTTGTATCCAGACTCAAGCGCACCAAGCGGCGCGGCATACGCGCTACATCCAGCCTCAACACCAAGATTGTAATGATAGTGAGGGTCGTATGAGGCGGGGTTCACGCCAAAAGAGCGGGCGGGGCCATGCTCAAACCCTTGATCAACAGGCAATATTACAAGTTTACCTGTACCGCCAAGTCGTCCGTGCATCAAAATTTTGTGCAAGTTTTTCTTGGTTTGTGCGTTATCGGATTCGTAGTTTTGTAGGATGTGGTCGACAGTTGAACTCATAATTTAAAAAACCTCCATGTTTATGGAGGTTAGCGTAGAGTAGAGATCAATAATGATCAATAAGGTGAATAAAACTTATTAAGGTTTGCGTGAAACGCCTTGCATCATTAAGGAGAATTTATCGGCACCAAGTTGTGCAATTCTTGCAACAGCTTTAAATCCTTTATTTGAAATTTTAAACATCGTCTTCAACAAATCCTTCATTAATTAAGTTTTGAATCGCGCGCTGATCCGTTGTTGATGGGCCATCGTAGAGCGATTTTGCTAACTCATTCTTATCCATTTTACCATACAAAGTCAAGGAAATCAGTATTTTTGCTTCGCGCAGGCTTTGTTTTCTTTTGGGCGCGAGATCAATAAATCCTTGTAATATGGATGTCAAATAGGGCGCTCCTCCGCAAATGCGATAAATTTGTTCCAATTGCGCCTTGGTTTTTTCAAACACGAATAAATCAATTTCGCGCTTGTTATCCTCATTCGTTTTTTTAATCACATAGCCATGATCCACCAGCCATTCAATGTCACGAAACGCCGTTGATTTATCTAAGTTTAAACGCGTCATCACCTCGTGCAAAGTCGCGCCAGAATTTTGCCAAATATCATTGAGCACAATGGCACGGCGCAAGGGACATGAAGGTTCGCCAAGCGTTTCCACTAGCAAATCAATAATGTCGCTAAGCTGTTTTACACGGCGCGGATCAAGAGAGGTCATAGTTGGCTACAAGTTGCCCCAATAACTCGCGGTATCAAGCATACGGTTTGAAAACGCCCATTCATTGTCATACCACGCCATAATGCGCGCAAATGTGCCGTCCATATCCTTTGTTTCATTGATTCCAATGATAGAGCTATGGGGGTCGTGATTAAAATCAATGCTCACAAGTGGGTCTGTGTAATAGGTCATAACGCCTTTTAAATGCCCGTTTGCGGCTTTTTTGATGGCTTCATTAATATCTTCAACGCTCGTGCTTTTGTTTAAGACACAGCAAAAATCAACCATAGATACATTTGGCGTTGGTACGCGTACGGACACGCCGTCCAATTTACCAGCTAATTCTGGGATCACTTTACCAACCGCTTTGGCAGCGCCCGTTGATGTCGGGATCATAGATAGAGCCGCGGAGCGTCCACGATGTGGATCACGATGTGAGGCATCAACAAGACGTTGATCGCCCGTATAAGCATGAATGGTCGTCATAAATCCGTGATCAATACCAAATGTGTCGTGCAAGACAGAGGCAACAGGGGCAAGACAATTGGTTGTGCAGCTCGCATTGCTCACAATGGTCATGTCTTTTGTCAGTTTTTTGTGATTCACGCCATACACAACGGTTAAATCATCATCTGCACCAGGAGCCGAGATTAAAACGCGTTTAGCGCCAGCGTTAATGTGTAATTGGGCTTTGTCTTTGCTCGTAAATGCACCCGTGCATTCATGCACAAGGTCAATGCCGTCTTTGCCCCATGGAATATTTTCAGGGTTACGGTCACTATAGACTTTGATTTTGCGACCATTAACGATCAAAATATCGGTGCCACTTGTATCTACATCGGCCTGAAGACGGCCATGAACGCTGTCATATTTCAATAAATGCGCGCATGTCGCGAGATCAGATGTGTCGTTAATGGCGGTGATTTGGACATCTTTGCGGTCACTTTCGATGTCGGCACGAAGGACGAGGCGGCCGATGCGGCCAAACCCGTTAATAGCTGTGTTAAGTATTTTTGTCATGCTTGCAAAACTGCCATGTAATGTGATTTATGTCGAGAGGCTATCAACGCTTAATGCTTATGCCCACAATTTTCATCATGCACGTGACCATCTTCACCGTGGGCGGGGGTATGATTATGTTGAGCTTCCTTCATTTGCTTGATGACGTTCAAGACATTCTCACTAATTTGCGGGGCGGTGAGGCCAAAATGCTCGTATAAATCTTCGGCAGGTGCACTTTCACCAAACCAATTGAGGCCAAAGAAGAGGCCAAATGGCCCAAGAAGATCATCCCATCCTTGGCGAATACCTGCTTCAATACCTACAAGCAAGCTTTGCCCGTTGTTAAGGACATGCGCTTTGTATTCCAATGGTTGCGCATGGAACAGATCCATACACGGCATGGACACAACGCGTGCGCCAATATTGTTTTCACGCAATGTTTTTTGCACTTCCATAGCCGTTGAGACTTCGGAGCCTGTGGCCATCAATATAACCATTGGCTCTGGGTCATCGGATAGAATATATCCGCCCTTGGCGACCATGTTTTCTTCGCTTGGAATGGTGCGTAAAAATGGCAGTTTTTGACGTGATAGGGACAATAATGACGGGCTTTGTTCAAGCATGATACCGCACGCCCAGCTTTCTGCCGCTTCAATCACATCGCACGGACGGAACACATATAGATTTGGAATGGCACGCAGGGCGGCCAAATGTTCAACAGGTTGATGCGTTGGACCATCTTCTCCCAAACCAATACTGTCATGCGTCATCACGTGGATAACACGTGTTTTCATGAGTGCTGCAAGACGTATCGCAGGGCGCGAATAATCAGCAAATTGCAAGAAAGTCCCAGCGTAAGGCACGATACCACCATGAAGTGACATACCATTCATCGCCGCCGCCATACCGTGTTCACGGACACCGTAGTACACATATTGACCGCCATAATTTTCACTAGAGAAGATATCTATATTGGACGTTTTGGTGTTTACTGAGCCCGTTAAATCAGCTGATCCACCAATCAATTGCGGCAGAGCGGGGATCAAAGTTTCAAGAACTTTACCTGATGCTGCTCGTGTCGCGAGCGCAGGCGCGTCTTTGATTTGCTGTTCTTTGATTGACTTTAGCAAATGATCAATAGGAACATTGTTATCAAATTGGATTAAGAAGTCTTCCTTATCATTTGATTTATCAAGATTATCTTTCCATTTTTTATTCGCACTTGCGCCTTTTTTACCAATGGCACGCCATTGATCAAGCAAATCTTTTGGAATTTCGTATGGACCATGTTTCCACCCAATCGTTTTTTTCGCGCCCGCGAGTTCATCTGTCCCAAGTGGTGACCCATGAGAGCTGGATTTACCAGCTTTTGTTGGTGCACCGTAACCAATTGTGGTTTTGCACGAGATCAACACAGGCTTGCTTTGGGTTTTTGCCCATTCTATGGCGGCATGAATAGCCTCGTGATCATGACCATCAACCGTTTTTGTTGCCCAATTATAGGCACCAAAACGTTTTGGTGTGTCATCTGTAAATGATAGATCAGTCGATCCATCAATCGAAATACCATTATCATCGTAAAGCACAATTAGGTTGTTGAGTTTTAAATGCCCTGCGAGGGAGGCGGCCTCATGCGAGATACCTTCCATCAAATCACCATCAGAGGCGATGACATATGTTTTATGATTGATGAGGTCGTCACCAAATTTAGCGTTCAAATAACGCTCCGCCATGGCAAAACCAACAGATGTCGCAAAACCTTGTCCAAGAGGGCCTGTGGTCATTTCAATGCCAGCCTCTTGATCTTTTTCAGGGTGCCCAGCGCAAAGGGAGTTTAATTGACGGAAAGATTTGATCTCATCAATTGTCATCTTTTTGTAGCCAGCGAGATAATTGAGCGCATACAGCAACATTGATCCATGCCCAGCGGACAAGATAAAACGATCACGATCAGCCCATGTCGGGTCGCTCGCATCAAATTTCAAATGACGCGCGTATAAAACGGTTGCGACATCCGCCATGCCCATTGGCATACCGGGGTGACCTGAATTGGCGGCTTGAACAGCATCCATCGCCAACGCGCGAATACAATTGCTTAATTTTTTTAATGAAATATCCATGTGATTGTACTAGCTTGGTGGGGATGTGAATGCAATATACTTTCCTTAATTTATCCCTAGACAAAAGATGAGCCTCGCGCTAAACCAACATTGATATTACTTTTCTTAAGTAAAGTTTAACGAATAATAATAAAAGTGGTTTAAAATATGAGTGAATCTTACAAATTAATGGAAAATGCGCTTCTCAGACTTGATGAAGCTGTCGCCAAATTAGCCCGCCAAGCGGACGGTGTGCGCACCAAATTGGACGGCATGAAAACCAATACTAAAGACGAGCCTGAGTTATTTGCACCCATTGGCGGCGTGCCTTCAAATGCGGCGGCGATGGCGACTAAATCAGCACAAGGTGATTTAGACATTGGTAAAATCGAGCGTAAATTAGACGCAACCATCACACAAATCGAAGATTTGCTTAGTGATGATGTGATGGCGAGTTAGGATTAAGTATGGCTGACGTAACAATTAACATTAACGGGCGTAACTATTCAATCTCATGTGATGATGGGCAAGAGCGCCGTGTTATGGAGCTTGGCTCATTCATTGATAAACGCCTGCGCGAAATTGCCCGCGGGGCTGGCGCTGTGTCCGAACAACATCTTATGGTGCTTACATCATTATTAATGGCGGATGAATTATATGATGTGCGCGACGAAAACAAAGCCTTACAAGAAGGCGGAGCCTCAATTGTTGCCAATGATAGCGAAACACAAGAACGCAGTGCTCATATGGCCGATATTATCAACTCATTGGCGCGTAAAATTGAAACTGTGGCGGGTCAGCTCGAAAAAGCGCAAGCTTAATAGTAACTAATTTTATTGACATATTTTTGTAGGTTTGCTATTATCAATTATATCGAATTAATAGAGGTTTATATAATGGCGACATCTACTAAATTAGCATCTACTAAGGAAGAGCTTAGCGCTATTTGCCGCTGGGGCAGGTTGTCCTGTGGGCGATGAATTTAGAATTATAGTATCTGATACGGCGCTAAATATTATGCGAGCAGTTATTAAGATTAATAGAGAGCGTAAAATTGGATTACCCCTTGCCACAAGTATGCCATCCTTGGGAGCGTTCGCAGTTGGAGTAAGTGTTAGTTCCTCAATGGGAGCTTTTGCACTAGTTGTGGGTGTTCTTGCTGCGTGCGTCACTGGTGTAGCTGTTTGGAAATTTATGCCTAATCGTGCACTTGTTTCTTTACAAAAGGAGTATGGAGAAGACTTTATTACAAACGCCCAATGTTATAAAAGTGTGTTTGGAAAGCCTAAAGAATTTCAACTTAAGTAAAAAAACTAAAACACAGTAAGCCTTAATTTCATTGAATATTAATCTATAAACACTATACTCAGAAATGCTGGGTTGTGCGTGCGTCACGTATGAATCCCTCTGGCCGATACATTTTCGCATCGGGAGCCGTCCCTGACTTGAGGTCTTGCCTCTTGATATATAGCGCCCACCTGGTTTCCAGGGCCAATGCGGATTTACAAGAACAAACGGCAACCTGGCTCTCTATTCTGTCCCAATTTGGCGTTAACGTCGTTGTATGATTATTCACGTATCTACGTACGTTTAAATCATATGCCTAGTTACCATCCAAACTGATCCGAATATATGTTTTAAGATTTTACATCCTATTTAATAGGAAATGAAAGCGATCAGATGATTAAAGGGCAAAGCGATTGGGGCAAAAAAGAGTGGCGCATTGCGGCGCGAACGGCTCGTGACAAAGTATCCCTAACCCAAGATCAATACGATGAGGCCACGCGTCACTTGATAGCCGATATTATTGAACCTATGAAAATGAAACCTCTTGTGGCGCTATACTGGCCAATAGGGAATGAATTTGACACGAGACGATTGCTAGAAACGCTTGCGCAACGCGGCATTAAAACGGCGCTCCCTCGCGTATCAATTGATGGGAATGGATTATATTTTCATGCGTGGCAGTGGGGCGAACCATTGGAAAACAGCAAATTTTCTTTGTCTGAGCCGTACAACGATATTTCAACGCTTTGCACGCCGACGCTTGTTATGATGCCATTATTGGCGTTCGATGAGACGGGGACACGTCTTGGCTATGGGGCGGGGCATTATGATCGCACATTGGAAGGGCGCAACGTTATGAAGGTTGGCATTGCCTTTGATGAGCAAAGAACGGCCATGCCCTTGCCCAGTTTTGATCATGATATAAAGATGGATGCCGTCTTGACACCATCGGGCATCTCGCGCTTTAAATAACCCATACAAAACAAGCTTCCAGAGGGTTAAAATGGCAGGTCATAGTAAATTTAAGAATATTCAACATCGTAAAGGTCGCCAAGACAAACTGCGCTCTAAAATGTTCTCAAAACTCGGTAAAGAGATCATGGTGGCGGCCAAAATGGGTGCGCCAGATCCCGATATGAATCCGCGCCTACGTTTGGCTATCCTTAACGCCAAATCGCAATCTGTGCCCAATGATACCATCAAGCGTGCGGTTGAAAAAGGCAGTGGCGCAGGCGCCGATGACGAAAACTTTGAAAACGTGCGTTACGAAGGCTATGGCCCGCATGGCGTGGCTGTGATCGTTGAGGCGCTTACGGACAATCGCAACCGAAGTGCGGCGGATATTCGTGCTGCTTTTTCAAAATCGGGTGGTAACCTTGGGGAAACGGGCAATGTAGCCTTTATGTTTGATCACGTGGGTGAAATCGTATTTGACGCCAACGTTGCCAGCGAGGACGAAATGTTTGAAGCCGCATTAGAAGCGGGCGCAAGCAATGTTGAAAGCGATGATGAAACGCACGAAATTATATGCGATGCAAATGATTTTGCTGCGGTGTCCGATGCTTTGACAAAGAAATATAATGACCCCAAAAATGCAGGCCTCGTATGGCGTGCCAACATGAATTCGCCCATTGAGACACTTGAAAAAGCCGAAAGCGTGATGAGATTAGTCGATATGCTCGAAGACAATGACGATGTCCAAAAGGTGTATACGAATGTTGACATCTCAGACGAGATCATGGATCAATTGTAAAATGACAAAAAATGTAAAAAAGCCTGTCGCCAAAGATGAAAATATTTATTTATCCGATCCGCGTGAAGTTGTTATCACCGAGGATATGGAGTTTATGGAGGATTGTTGTGAGGGAAGTTACTACACAGCGTTCAACCAAATACTCATATACATTTTGATCGCTGTGGTGGCGGTCATGCTCATTATGATGTGGCGTATGAATTCACAATTACAACGCGTTATCGTCACGCAAGAAGTTATGAGTGAATTGACGGCATTAGAGCAAAAAAATAAGTATCTAGAACAGGTTTTAGACAAATATAAACCCAAAGACGTTTTAGAATTAGAAATATACAATAATGGAAATGCCCCTAGGTAAATTTTATTGTTTAATTATTTTATTGAAGACTCAATCTAGTGATGAATATAAGTAAATTACTATTGACATAATTATTTAAGCGGATTATAATTGGTTTATGAGTAATAAAACACGATTTTCAGCAGCCACTCTTATTGGCACAGCTATAATGGCACTTTCATCTCCTGCTCAGGCAGAGACAGCAACACTGAATACCTCTGTACATCAATGTTTTCAAGATGCGGCTCGCGCAGATGGGCGCTTGGGCGCAAATGTAATTGTGAATAAGGTTCGCCAATCTCCGAGAGGTGCAAATTCA
>JBBKXB010000008.1:0-13521 GCA_037969255.1 Bdellovibrionales bacterium
TAACTATCTAAAAAACTCTTAAGCATGCGTGAACGCGATGGATGTTTCAATTTACGCAAGGCCTTGGCCTCGATTTGACGAATACGCTCACGCGTTACGCTAAATTGTTGTCCAACTTCTTCCAAAGTATGATCCGTGTTCATACCAATCCCAAAACGCATTCTTAAAACACGTTCTTCACGAGGTGTTAAGCTCGCGAGCACACGCGTTGTACTCTCGCGCAGGTTTGAATTAATCGCCGATTCAACAGGCAGTAATGCATTTTTATCTTCGATGAAATCACCAAGAGATGAATCTTCTTCATCCCCCACTGGTGTCTCTAGGGACACTGGCTCTTTAGCGATTTTCATGACTTTACGCACTTTTTCAAGTGGCATGTGAAGCTTAATCGCCAGTTCTTCGGGTGTGGGTTCACGGCCAATATCATGCATCATTTGACGCGACGTGCGCACAAGTTTGTTGATCGTTTCGATCATGTGCACTGGAATACGAATGGTGCGTGCTTGATCGGCGATAGAGCGCGTGATGGCCTGTCTAATCCACCAAGTGGCGTAAGTTGAGAATTTATAACCACGGCGATATTCAAACTTATCTACCGCTTTCATCAAGCCAATATTACCTTCTTGGATCAAATCAAGGAATTGCAAACCACGATTGGTGTATTTTTTGGCAATGGAGATCACAAGGCGCAAGTTGGCCTCGATCATTTCTTTTTTGGCACGATTGCTTTCACGCTCGCCCTTTTGCACCGTGTTTACGATACGGCGAAATTCACGGACGTTAAGACCAGCATTTTCGGCAACATCAGCCACGGTTATGCGTAATTTCTCAACTTCATTTTCATGCTCGGATACAAATTTGTCCCAGCCTTTGCCTTTTTTCTTTGCCAAACTTTTGAGCCACTTTGGATCAAGTTCAGCGCCGTAATAGCTTTCAAGAAATTCTTCGCGTTTAACTTTACATTGAACGGCAAGGCGCAAGATTTTACCCTCGGCTGTCACGAGTTCACGGTTTGATTGGTATAAGCGCTGGACAAGCTGATCAATACGCGCAGGGTTAAGCGACACATCGTTCATATGTTGAATCATGTCTTCGCATAATTTGCGGTATTTTTTGGTGAGTTTTTCATCAGGCTCTCTGCCTTTTTGGAACGCAAGAAGACGCTCGGCTTGAACTTTCTCAACTTTTTTCCATGTCTTTTTAATGTTTTCAAACATTTCAAAGATTTTAGGTTGGATGGCAAGCTCCATGGCCGAAAGCGTTAATGCGCCTTCATCGCCATCATCATCGTCATCCTCTGTGGAATCGTCTTTATTATCATCGTCACTGTCGTCATCATCATCGTCATCACTGTTTTTGGCATTATCAGCCATTTTCTTCTTTTTACCTGGGCCATCAGAATCATACATAGCCTCAAGATCAACCACTTCACGAAGAAGAATTTCTTGAGTTTTAAGCGCTTCATACCACGCGATCACAGATTGAATGGCAATCGGCGCTTCACAGATACCGCCAATCATCATTTCACGACCAGCTTCAATACGTTTGGCAATCGCAATTTCGCCTTCGCGGCTCAATAGTTCAACTTGACCCATTTCGCGTAAATACATACGCACGGGATCGTCAGTACGGCCTAAATCTTCTGATTTCACGGCGCCACTGGCTTTACCCGTAGTTTTGCCAGTGTCTTTCGCTTCTTTTTTCTTGGACTTATCGTCCTCTTCATCATCGTCATCATCCGCGTCAGATGCATCAACAACATTAATTCCCATATCAGAAAAAGCTGCCATCACGTCTTCAATTTGTTCGGATGAATATTGCTCAGAAGGAAGCACTTCGTTAATGCCTTCATAGGTCAAAAAGCCTGCGGCTTTACCTTGTGCGACAAGCTTTTTAACAATTGCAGAAAGATCGGTCGCGCGTTCAGCCGCGTCCTCTTTAGGCGTGGTATCTTTGATTTTGGTTTTTTTGGCCTTGCTTACGCGTTTTTTCTTCGGTTTTGCGTCAGAGGCTGTTTTTTTAGATGCGGCGACCATGTATTTTATAAAACTTCCTCGTTATTAGTGTCGTTATTCGACTCATTGGCTGATTCTTTGGCTTGTATTTTAGACAATCTGGATAATCTATCCATCATATTATTTGTTCTTGTGTTCATATTCGCGCGCGCCGAGGTTTTGATCGTATATAAGTCCGTCCATCCTTGAGCCACATACGCTATGTCGGAATCGTTGGTAAACATGGTGTGAGAAAGTATCTTTTCGTTAAGTGTATCAGTCACAAGTTTACCAAAGCCTTTCAACTCACAATAGGCACGAGCCTCGCCCATACTGAATGAAGCCCACGTTAAACCTTCTGAGATAATCATTTGTCGCAATTTGTCAAGGGACGAATCACTAATATCCATGATTCCCAAAGTTTCCTCGACATGTTCAATCAGCTGTGGAGACTGTATGAGCGAGGCAATGAGCGCACGATCCAGCAATGCAACATTATTGTGCATGCCTTGTGTCGGTAAGGCGGTGCCGCCCGTTTTCTTTTTTTGCCCAAATTTTTGAAAATTTCCCTTTTGGAATTTTTGATACGTATTGCGCTGGGGCGCGGTGAGCTTATACAAACGCCCTTCTAAATCCTCGCGATACGCATTACGAAGCTCGGGATCACTAATGTTATTGAGATTTTCACGCAAATATTGTTTGGCTTGCGCTTTGGCCTCTGGTGTATCAAGGCGCATTTGCGCGTGCCACGTATCCCATGCGAAATCGGCGAGTGATATAGCGTTCCTTAATAATTGACGCATGGCTGGTGCACCATTACGCAATAACAATGTATCGGGATCATCACCATCAGGTAGGAACAAGAATTTTAAAGAATGACCAGCCTTGAGCAATGGCAACGCACGATCCATGGCGCGAATGGCCGCCGCGCGCCCTGCTTTGTCACCATCAAACGCCAATATAGGTTCTTTAATGTTGTGATGATCCATCTTCCACAATAGTTCGATTTGCCCTTCGGTGAGCGCTGTTCCAAGTGGGGCCACTGCGCCCTTAAAGCCATGCTGATGCAGGGCAATCACGTCTGTGTAACCTTCGACCACTATTAATGGCTCATCATCCACAGCTGCCTGTCTGGCGAGCGCTTGGGCATAAAGCGTGGCTGATTTATTAAATAAAGGTGTATCGGACGTATTAAGATATTTTGGAGCTTTTTCATTGGGCGCTCTGATGTGTTCGGGTAAATTACGCCCGCCAAAGGCAATGACGCGTCCGCGTCTGTCGGCCACGGGAAACATAACGCGATCACGGAAAAAACTGTACACACGGCCATTGCTCTCGCGTGCCAACCCGCTCTCAATCATTTCCTCGTTTGAAAATCCTTTTTCGGATAGATATTGAATGAGAAACCCGCCATCTGTGGGCGCATAACCAAGGCGGAAATTACGAATAATCTCGTCTTTCATCCCGCGCGCCGTGATATATTCAAGCACATCGTGGTTCGCGCTGGTATGAAGTAGGCTCTCAAACATAAGCGCGGCTTCGTTGTTCACTTCATATAAGCGCTGGCGTTTATTATCAGCCTCAACATCAAAATCTTTTGGCTCTGGCATCGTCACGCCCGCTTGTTCGGCCAGACGCTTCATCGCATCAATAAAGCTAAGCTTGTCTTGCTCCATCACAAAAGTGAAATGATCGCCATGGGCGCCGCACCCAAAACAATGATAAAATTGTTTATCATCATTCACGTAAAAGCTGGGGGATTTTTCGTTGTGGAATGGGCAACACGCTTTGAACTCACGCCCTGCTTTTTGCAGTTTGACCTTGCTTCCCACCACTTCGGATAGGTTTAATTTGGTCTTGATTTCTTCTTTGGTAACGCGCAGATCTGACATGGATGGAATATTAATAACGAAACTTTCCCCAATTGTCACTTTTAATTGAGTCTCGTTATTGACGAGGGTGAAATTACAGGTCATTGTCTGCTTTTGAAATGACAAAAAATTCAAAAACCAAAAGCGACACACATTCCAACAGTTTTACAGGCATTATAGTTCTTAGCGACGGCACTGTTTTCGAAGGCATCGGCTTTGGTGCTCAGACCGACGCGGTGGGCGAAATTTGTTTCAACACATCCATGACGGGCTACCAAGAATCGCTCTCTGATCTCTCATTTGCTGGTCAAATCATCACATTCACATTCCCGCATATTGGCAATGTCGGCACGAACATTGAGGACATTGAATGTGATAAACCTGCGTGTCGCGGTTTGATCACGCGTGAATTTCCAACGCTCCCGAGCAATTATCGATCTACGAGTACATTAATCGAGTATTGCGAAGCGCATAATTTGGTTGGCGTGGCGGGTATTGATACACGTGCCCTTACCAAACATATCCGTGATAATGGCGCGCCCAATGGCGTGATTGCCTATAATGCACAAGGTGAATTTGATATTGAAGCCTTGCAAGACAAAGCAAAAAAATGGGCTGGTTTGGATGGTATGGATCTCGCCATCGAAGTGGCGACCAAGAAATCCTACGATTGGGATGAAAATGTGTGGGGCAAGGGCAAGCCACAAGATTACGCAAGCCGTCCGCATGTTGTGGCGATTGATTATGGCGCAAAGAAAAACATCTTAAGGTGTCTTGTTGAGGCTGGTTTGCGCGTCACCGTTGTGCCACCAAAAATGAGCGCTGAAGATATTTTAGCATTAAAACCTGCGGGGATATTCCTTGCCAACGGTCCTGGTGATCCAGCGGCCACGGGCACTTATGCAGTGCCAATTATCAAAGAATTAATAGAGAGCAAATTGCCGATGTTTGGGATTTGTTTGGGACATCAAATGCTCGCACTTGCTGCAGGCGCAAAAACTAAGAAAATGAAATTAGGACATCGTGGTGCCAATCATCCCGTAAAAGATTTAGAGACAAACAGAGTTTTGATCACATCGCAAAATCACGGGTTTGAAGTGTTAAGCGATACATTGCCAAAAAATTGCGTGGAAACCCATGTATCATTATTTGATGGCTCGAATGAAGGTTTTGCCTTTACGGATAAGCCAATTTTTAGCGTGCAATTTCATCCCGAGGCCAGTCCAGGGCCCATGGAATCAAAAGCGTTATTCGACAAATTTTCTAGCCTCGTTAAAGGAGTCGCATAATGCCTAAAAGAACAGACATTAAATCAATTGCTATCATCGGCGCTGGGCCCATCGTTATCGGACAAGCGTGCGAATTTGATTATTCTGGCGCGCAAGCGTGTAAAGCACTTCGCGAGGAGGGATATCGAATCGTTTTAATCAACTCGAACCCTGCAACAATTATGACCGATCCAGAGCTTGCCGATGCGACCTATGTTGAACCTATTACGCCTGCTATAGTGGCCAAAATTTTAGCCAAAGAAAGACCAGATGCGCTCTTGCCAACCATGGGCGGTCAAACGGCTTTGAACACAGCGCTGACTTTGGCCGAAGATGGCACACTTGATCATTTAGGAATTGAGCTTATTGGCGCAGATCGCGGTGCTATCGAACGCGCCGAAGATCGTCAAAAATTTCGAGATTGTATGGATAAAATCGGCCTCGAAAGCCCACGTTCTGCCGTTGTTAAATCTATGGAAGAAGGCTGGAAAGCGTTTGAAGAAATTGGCTTGCCATCTGTCATTCGTCCCTCATTTACGCTTGGTGGATCGGGCGGCGGTATTGCCTACAACAAAGATGATTTTGAGCGCATTGTGCGCGAGGGTTTAGACGCATCCCCAACAACAGAAGTTTTAATCGATGAATCGCTTGTGGGTTGGAAAGAATACGAGATGGAAGTGGTGCGCGATAAAGCGGATAACGCCATTATCATATGCTCGATTGAAAACATTGACCCTATGGGCGTGCATACAGGGGATAGCATTACCGTTGCCCCAGCGCTTACGCTAACAGATAAAGAATATCAAATTATGCGCAATGCATCACTCGCAGTATTGCGCGTGATTGGCGTTGAAACGGGTGGATCAAATGTACAATTTGCGGTCAATCCAGCCGATGGTCGCATGGTGGTTATTGAGATGAATCCGCGTGTATCACGTTCATCAGCATTGGCATCAAAAGCCACAGGATTTCCGATTGCCAAAGTGGCAGCAAAATTGGCCGTTGGTTACACGCTTGATGAAATTGATAACGATATTACGGGCGGAAGAACGCCCGCGAGTTTTGAACCAACCATTGATTATGTGGTCACAAAAATTCCGCGTTTTGCGTTTGAAAAATTTAAAGGTGCAGACACGACGTTAACCACGGCCATGAAGTCCGTTGGCGAGGTCATGGCGATGGGTCGCAACATTGAAGAGTCATTACAAAAAGCATTGATAGGATTGGAAAAAAATCTGTGCGGTTTTGATGAAATTATTGATGCAAAAGATCCAGATAAAATACGTGCAGCATTATCCAAACCAACGCCCAATAGATTACTCGTAACAGCTGACGCAATTCGCGCTAGATGGAGCGTTGAAGAGATTTGTGAGGTCACAAAATTTGACCCTTGGTACATCCGTGTGATTGAAAAAATTGTGCAACATGAGCGCACAATAATTGATAACGGTTTACCCTCCACAAAAGAAAATTGGCAAGCGTTAAAACGACTTGGATTTAGTGATAAACGTCTTGCGGATTTACGTGGTGTCAAAGAAAAATCTGTGCGCAATGCGCGTCTAAAACATGACGTGAAACCCGTCTTTAAACGGGTCGATAGTTGCGCGGCAGAAATCCCATCTGAGACGCCATATTTATATTCTACGTATGATGGTCAAGACGAGGCTGATGTGTCGGATAGAGAAAAAATTGTTATTCTTGGCGGCGGCCCTAATCGTATTGGGCAAGGGATTGAGTTTGATTATTGCTGTGTGCATGCGTGCTACGCCCTCAAAGATGCAGGGTATGAGACCATTATGATCAATTGTAACCCAGAGACCGTTTCCACGGATTATGATACTGCAGATCGCCTATATTTCGAGCCACTGACGATTGAACATGTGTCAGCTATTTTGGATAAAGAAATGGAAAATGGCACGCTCAAAGGCGTAATCGTGCAATTGGGTGGTCAAACGCCATTAAACTTGGCCAATGAATTATTAGAGATGGGCTATCCAATTTTGGGGACGTCTGTTGATAGCATTGATTTGGCCGAAGATCGTGAACGCTTCCAAAAATTACTCAAGAAAAATAATTTACGCCAACCTAATAACGGGCTTGCAAGCTCTGCCAAAGATGCGCTTAACATTGCCGAAAAAATTGGCTTTCCTTTGGTTATTCGCCCGTCATATGTGCTGGGCGGATCAGCGATGCGCATTGTGCATTCTCTTGATGATGTAAAAGATTATATCGGCAACGCAGTCAAAGTTTCTGGCAGTGCGCCGATATTGCTTGATTATTATCTCCAAGGCGCAATCGAAGTTGATGTTGATGCCTTGTCCGATGGCTTAGATGTGTATGTGTCTGGCATCATGGAACATATTGAAGAAGCGGGGGTGCATAGCGGCGACAGTGCTTGTGTACTGCCCCCTCATAGCCTGTCATTCAAAACGGTACGTGAATTGGAACGTCAAACCGAAGTGCTTGCAAAAGCGTTAAAAGTAAAAGGCTTGATGAACATTCAATTCGCCATTCAGAAAAACCGTGACACGGGCGAGGATGATATTTACGTGTTAGAAGTTAACCCCCGTGCCTCGCGCACTGTGCCATTTGTCGCCAAAGCCACGGGCGTCGAGGTTGCAAAAATTGCTGCGCGTTTGATGGCGGGCGAAAAACTAAGCACTTTCAAATCACAATTAACGGGCATGCCGATGAATCGCAGCGCGGTTAAAGCGCCCGTCTTCCCATTCCACAAATTCACCAATGTTGATGTGTTGCTTGGCCCCGAAATGAAGTCCACGGGCGAGGTTATGGGGATTGACGCTAATCTTGGAACAGCTTTGGCAAAAGCCATGCTTGGCGCGAGCATTAATCTTCCTATGGATGGCAAAGTATTTTTATCCATGAAAGATGATGACAAAGAAGGCATTATTCCTGTGGCCAAAGAGCTCATATCACTTGGATTTGATCTCATCGCGACGGGTGGAACATGCAAACATTTGAGAGACAATAATATTGCGGTTGAACGCATTAATAAAGTGCATGAGGGTCAACCGCATGTGATTGATGCGATGATTAATGGTGAAATTGCGCTGATGATCAACACCACGCAATCCAAATCATCCATGTCAGATGGGCGTAAAATTCGCCGCACAGCGATGATGCGTAAATTGCCCTATACAACAAATCTCTCGGCTTCTATGGCGATGGTGCAAGCGATCCGCGCGATGAAAAACGCCGAATTTGATGTGAAATCTTTGCAGGAATACAGCTAAATTTTAAAATTATTGGTACGTATCTCGTTTGATATCTGAGTTAATTGTTTAACTTCTTCATCGGCGTGCATGAGATTGTTGGCGTGGTCTCTACCCTTTTTATTGGTTGGAAGGTCTATAATATCCTGACGTTCATCGCGCGCTTTTAATAGCCATTCTTTAACCATTTTACTAGGCTCTAAACCTATCATTTTGGAGATCTCTAAAACGAGACCAAGTGTTGTCTCTGGTTTAAGAGGTCTAGCGGATGCCAACGAATTACTTTTTTCAAAACTCATAATGAACATACTATACAGCAACTTTTTATTATGTCAATATATAATCGTGTCTTGATTTTACGCTAGGGGCTTACTAAGGTGATTCCATTCCAAACATGATTTTAAGGAGAACAGCCATGGACCCAAGGCTATGATAAAAGTACCCATGACGCCCACTGGACATGAAACGCTCACAGCAGAGCTTCATGATCTCAAACACTCGCAACGCCCAACTGTGATCCAAGCGATCTCGGAAGCGCGTGAACATGGTGATTTATCCGAAAATGCGGAATATCATGCCGCCAAAGAACAGCAAAGCTTTATGGAAGGGCGCATTGAAGAATTAGAGTCAGTGCTTTCACGTGCGGATATTCTTGACCCTAAAAAAATATCGGGTGATACGGTTAAATTTGGCGCGACAATCACTGTCGAAGACGAAGATGGTAACGCCAAAACATATCAATTGGTCGGTGACTATGAAAGCGATATTGCGAGCGGTAAATTAGCGCTCGGTGCGCCTCTGGCTCGCGGTCTTATTGGGAAATCTGTGGGTGACACGACAATTGTTCGTACACCAAAGGGTGAGATTGAATATGAGCTTACAAAGATTGAATATAAATAATTGATTTTTTGGTCATATTTCACTTGAAGTCTTAACGAATATCGCTTATCACTCCGCGTAATTGAGCCGTGAGGCTCTGCAATTTCGAGGATAAAAAAATGACAGCTTCAGCAAAACCAGAAATAAAAGTTATACCCGCCAATGATGCGTTTAATGGTGCAGTAGATAATTTGTGGGATGACCCTGTTGTATTACAACAAAGGCAACAAGCCATTCAAGTAATGGCTCAAAACTTATGTTTTTTACTAATTAGCCCTTATCAATGCGCAGTAAAATATTATCAAAGAACGCCTGACGTATTTGAAAAATACGCTGCATTAGGCGGAAAATCAATTATCGAAAGCGCGATTGATTTAGTTGATTCAAAAAGTAATTTATCAGCGCAAGGCTTCTTAGGCGCAGTCAGAGAAAATCTTAAATCGGCAAACCACCACCCTCTTTAATCGTTTTGACGGATAAATAAGACTTACATGTGCCAATGCCAGGGGCGGTTGGTAGAACATTCATCACGAAATCTTGGTAATCATCCCAATTTTTGGCGGTGATTTTAAGGAGATAATCGCTGTCACCCGCCAAAGCATAGGCTTCTGTTACGCGCTCCCAAGATACGATTGTGTCATGAAACGCTTTCATTTCTTCAGATTTGGTTGTGGCGAGCGCCACTTTGATAAAGGCAGACACATTGTATCCCAACGCAGGGCCATTGAGCACCGCCTTATAGCCTTTGATGAACTTTTCATCCTCAAGATGGCGCAAACGGCGCAGACAAGGTGGCGCAGAAATACCCGCCAGTTCAGCCAAATCAACATTACTCGTGCGCCCATCATTTTGAAGCGCTTTTAAAATTGTGAAATCGACATCATCGAGCTTGTGCATAATTGAAATCCCCTTATGATTATTTCACTCTAATATAATATAGTTAGTGAAAAGAACAAGAAAATATCGCACACATGAAAAATAACGACATAAAATTATGGGTACTCGTTGAAAAAGGCCTTACGGGGACGGAAAATCAATTGAAGGGCGTGCTGGAAAAACTAGGGTATAAAGTGCCCAATCTCACTATCACGTGGCATTATTTGGAACGCGGGTCATGGTTAATGCCCCGTATGGATGCAAAACTCCATTGGGGTGACGAAGCTGTGAAGCCTGATTTAATTCTTGCCAGCGGACGTTTATCGATTTTGCCAGCTCTCATGATGAAGTTACGCGGTATTAAAACGGCTTATCTGCTTGATCCACGTTTTTTTCGGGGGTTTTTTGATGCGATATATTGCCCTGCGCATGATCCTGCCAAAGGATCAAACGTAATCAACACGAATGGCGCGCCAAATCGCATTGAACTATGCGACAAAGAATTTGAAAAAGACGCTGTATCAGTGCTCATCGGTGGCGGTATCAAGGGTGCACGCGTTGATATCGAAGATCGCATTTTGAACGAATTATCAACTAAGACATGCTATGTGACCTTCTCACGGCGAACGCCCGATAACGTAAAAACTAAAGTGCGTAATGCTCTTAAAAATGCCACGATCTATGATCCGGTGAATGGCGGAGACAATCCGTACCGCGATTATTTATGCCGATCTGAGTTTTTATTGGTGACAAACGATAGCGTCTCTATGGTGTCTGATGCGTGTACCACGGGGCGCAGCGTTTACATTTATCCTTTTATCGAATCACGCAAACGGCATAAAAAATTCCAAGATCATATTGTCAATATTGGCGTTGCAAAACTTTATGATGGCGCGATGAAAGCTTTTACTCCCAATGCAATTTTAAATGATGCGGATAACGTGGCATCGGATATTGCGAAAAGATTCTTGAACGCTTAGGTTAATAGCCATGACTGACACAATCCATAACGTCCTTATCATCGGCTCTGGACCAGCTGGCTATAGTGCTGCGATTTATGCCGCGCGCGCCAATTTGAAACCCATTATGATTGCGGGACGCGAACCGGGCGGTCAATTGATGATCACTGAAGACGTGGAAAATTATCCTGGTTTTGCCGATCCTGTGGGCGGGCCGTGGTTGATGGAACAATTTAAACAGCAAGCCGCCAATGTGGGCACTGATATTCGTGCGGATCACGTTTTGGACGTTGATTTATCCCAAAAACCTTACACGATCACATGCGAAAGCGGTGACATTCATAAAGCTCATGCGGTGATAATTTCAACGGGTGCCAAAG
The DNA here is from genome assembly GCA_037969255.1 of Bdellovibrionales bacterium. Lineage (GTDB taxonomy): Bacteria > Pseudomonadota > Alphaproteobacteria > Micavibrionales > JBBKXB01 > JBBKXB01. Next base: position 11,461 of record JBBKXB010000008.1, read on the forward strand.
CGCGCTGGTTGGGGCTAAAAGCCGAAAGTGAGTTTGCAGGCCTAGGCGTATCCGCATGCGCCACATGTGATGGATTCTTTTATAAAAACCGCGATGTTGTCGTTGTGGGGGGTGGTAATAGCGCCGTTGAAGAAGCGCTTTATCTCGCTAACATCTGTAAATCAGTCACGCTTATTCATCGCAGGGATGAGCTTCGCGCTGAAAAAATTGCGCAAGAACGTCTGTTTAAAAATGAAAAAATCAATGTCATTTGGGACACAGTTGTGACTGATATCAAAGGCATCAAACATGGCGAGGAAGGCATTCCAGGCATGACGCATGTTATCACCAAAAATATAAAAACTGATGAAGAATCTGATATTGAGGCGCACGGCATGTTTGTGGCCATTGGTCATGACCCAGCCACAGAATTATTCATTGATAAACTTGATATGGATGATGAGAAATATATCATTGTCACGCCTCAAACCACACTCACATCCATGAAAGGTGTATTCGCCGCGGGTGATGTGATGGATAAGGTCTATCGTCAAGCTGTGACCTCTGCGGGAACGGGTTGTATGGCCGCACTAGATGCTGAGCGTTATTTGGGCGAGCAAGGTATTATATAGCCAAATCCATAATTGAAACGACTATAGAAAAAGCTTGACCTATCGTTTGGCTTTGTCTAAATAAACACAAGCGTTTCCTTATAGTTTAAAGAAAGCGCACGCTTGTACGGGGCTGTGAAACAGAAGTTTCGTATAAGAATTAGTGTAACTTTGGTCGGCGAATACGCTCACCAGAGGTAAAATTGTTTATGGAGTAAAGTAGTGTTTAAAGGCCTGAGCCAGAAATTAGATGATGCTTTTAAAAGATTGCGCGGTGCAGGCGCGATCAAAGAAGAGCATATTGACATCGTTGCCCGCGATATTCGCGTGGCATTGCTCGAGGCTGATGTGGCTCTTCCTGTGGTGCGCGACGTTATCAAACGCATCAAAGAAAAAGCCATTGGTGAAAAGGTTATTGAGAACGTCCAACCTGCGCAACAAATCATTAAAATTGTGCAAGATGAACTCGTTGAATTATTGGGTGGCGAAGAACCGACAGAACTAAAAATCAGCGGTGTTCCACACGTCATTTTAATGGCTGGTTTACAAGGTGCTGGTAAGACAACAACATCTGCAAAACTTGCACAATTTTTGAGCACAAAAAAGAATAAAAAAGTATTGATGGCGTCATTGGATGTACGTCGTCCTGCTGCGCGTGAACAGCTTAAAACGCTTGGGATACAGATCAATGTTGATACGTTTCCAATTGATGATGATAACGATGTTTTATCCTTAACAAAACGCGCGTTAAAATCAGCTAAAGTTGATGGGTATGATGTGCTAATACTTGATACAGCTGGTCGCACATCTATTGATAGCGAAATGATGGATGAAGTGGCCAGCGTTCACAAAATATCCAGCCCGCACACAACCTTTTTAACCGTGGATGCGATGACGGGACAAGACGCCGTTATCACTGCACAAAATTTTAAAGAAACATTACCATTAACAGGTGTAATTTTGACGCGTATTGATGGTGATGCGCGTGGTGGTGCCGCCTTATCCATGAAGTCCGTTACGGGTGCGCCCATCATGTTCATGGGTACGGGCGAGAAAACAGATGCATTAGAACCATTTGACGCAAAACGTATCGCAGGTCGTATCCTCGGTATGGGCGATGTGGTCACTTTGGTTGAAAATGCAATGGAGGTTATGGATCAAAAAGAATCCGAAGCCCAAGCGCAAAAAATGATGGATGGTAATTTTGATCTAGACGATTTACGTAGCCAGCTCGGTACCATTTCAAACATGGCAGGTAAATCAGGCGGACTTGGCGGATTGATGAATATGATCCCAGGCATGTCAGGCATGATGGATCAAGTACCAGATGGCGCTATGGATCCTAAATTATTATTACGCCAAGACGCTATTTTATCGTCTATGACTAAAGAGGAACGCAAGCGCCCTGATTTATTGAATGCATCGCGTCGCCGTCGTATTGCGGCTGGTTCTGGTACGAGCGTTCAAGACG
>JBBKXB010000009.1:0-3345 GCA_037969255.1 Bdellovibrionales bacterium
GGGGTATAAAACCAATCAATATCCCTTGGAGGAACCTAAACAATGACAAACTTTAAAACACTCGCTTTATCAGCGCTTATGATCCCTGCTCTTGCTGCTTGCGGTACGGGCTACACTAATGACGGCGCACGTGGCTACGGTTACGATCGTGACAATGTAGAAGGTCATAACGTGTACATGGAAAACAACGATTCATACATGAATTACCAAATGAGAGACACACATTGTGATTCTGGTGAAAACTGTAAAGATGGCATGCGCATGACTGCACCCGCCCACATGAATGGTATGATTATGCCTGATGGTGGTCGTTTGATGACCACTAAGAGCTCAGTATCTTACGCTGACGCTGTTATGATGGCACAAAATAACTGTCGCACAGCTACAGGCATTAACATCTGGAAGAAAAAAATGTGGGACGGTCACTATGTTGTTCGTTACACATGCTTTAACCGCTAAGATTTAAATAGAAGTTTCGCATGGTCGTAATGGCCGTGTGCAAATAACCCTCTTGTAGCCTCGCGCTCGGGAGGGTTTTTTATTTGACATAGGGTAAAGTATGTGATTATGTATTTATTTACAAATAAATGAGGCCAAAATGACTAAATATATTTACCCTAGAAATGTATTTAAAAATAAAGTGGGGGCTTTATCTGACGTATCTCATATAGGCAATAGCCATGATTCTGATAAATTGGCGGATAAACGTATAGCAACAGATGCTAAAAATAAGGCTGACGGAGGATTCAACCCATTCTTGTCTGTTGGTTTTAAAGAAAAGTGGACTACAGAAACTGCCCACATCCACTGTGATGGGGCTGTATTGGATCAAAGCTCTCTTGAAGCGTTTGCTGAGGCTCATGGTCGATATCCTATGCCATTAGAAAAACTGTCTGGAATATTAACACCAGCGCAAATGACGGGACAATTTCACCGTTTTACAAACTTTAAACCTGCCATTAAAGGTTAGTTACTCCCCCTGAGATAGCGTAAAACCTTTACGTCCATCATAATTGCAAAGCATTTCTGTGGATGTCACATCATAAACCTTGGCAATCTGTGCCACTGATTTAAACACATCATCATAAGAAATCACTTTATCGCTTTGGAAACGACAACGATATAAGCCTGATACATTGGTGAGCGCATCACCATTTGGCCATACTTTGACACCGCGGTTGGATATGATTTTTAAGGGCGCAACGCTACATTTATCCTTAATTTTTTTCGCAATCGTATCGGCATTATCGTCATGACTTTCAACATGAACATCAAAACCGATTAATTCTTTCTTCTCGTGTTTGAGTTTTGATACTGCTGGTAACACAAGCCCCCCTGGTTTTGGCGCGCCATAATCAATCACCGCCATTTTGGATGGTTTTTGACCGAGGCGTTCAATCAAGGCTTTTTTAAACCCATCAGTATTCACACGCTCTTTGGATACGTCATTGCCCTCTTTATAAATATCGCCCGTGTGTATGCCATCCTCGATGGTTTTAAGCCATGCATTATGGATTTTTTCAGCGACATCATTTTGACCAATATGCACAAGCATCATCACAGCGCCAAGCAAAAGCCCTGATGGATTGGCAATGCCTTTACCCGCGATGTCGGGCGCAGAACCGTGAATGGCCTCAAACATGGCACAATGCGCACCAATATTGGATGATCCGCCAAGGCCCACAGAACCAGTCACTTCGGCGGCAATATCAGAGACAACGTCCCCGTATAGGTTTTCCGTTACAATCACGTCAAAATCTTGAGGACGAGAGGCAATACGAGCCGCGCCGATATCAATGATGTAACGTTCTTGTTCGATATCTTTGTACTCTTTACCGATATCTTGGAAGATCGCATAGAACATGCCATCGGACATTTTCATGATGTTGTCTTTAATCATGCATGTGACTTTTTTGCGGTTATTCGCACGCGCATATTCAAACGCATAGCGTATGATGCGCTCTGATCCAGCCTTAGTGATAACCTTGAGGCACACCATAGCGTCCTGCGTGGCTTGATATTCGATCCCTGCATATAAATCTTCTTCGTTTTCACGCACGATCACCAAATCCATATTGGGCTGTTTGGTTTCCACATAAGGGTGGTACGACACGCACGGGCGCACATTCGCATACAAGGACAAAGTTTTGCGCACAGTCACATTAAGCGATTTAAAGCCGCCCCCCATTGGCGTTGTAATGGGCGCTTTTAAAAACACTTTGGTTTTTTTCAAGCTGTCCCACGCGCTGTCCTCAATCCCCGTCATCACGCCTTCTTTGTATTTGGCCTCGCCAATCACGATTTCTTCAGGCGCGATATTCGCCCCCGCAGCCGTTAATATTTCAAGCGTGGCATCCATGATTTCAGGGCCAATGCCGTCTCCGCGAGCGATTGTGATAGGTGTTGGGGCTTGTGACATATGAGTGATTCTCCTTAGCTTGATTTGCGCATAGTTTACGCCATATTGATGAGATCACAAAAGACTTGTTTTGAAGCCATATATTTGGTATAATATTTGACGTAATAAGAATTAAAAGGTGTGTTACATGACTGATTTAAATCGTAGAACTGCATTATTTGGTGGACTGGCTTTATTCGCCGTTGCCTCCCCATCTGCCGCATTCGCTCAAAGAGCAACCGCGAACCGTAGAACAACCACACGTCCTGTTTATGTATCAGATGTAACCGTGGCTCAAGGGGAGTATATTTCCGTTACGCATGAAACACCCATTGATCGAGATCGCTCAATCTATACCAATCGCACACTCACCAATGACGGTGAATTATACGTTAATATTGAAGTAGTTGGGAAAGATGGATCATTTGAACAAAGACAAAATCGTATTCTTAAAAAGGACGGCACGCTAATTATAGATAACGTTAAACAAGGTGTGGTTTCTGATCGAAATATGTTTAGAGAAGACATGTACATGATAGGTGAGGGTATTGATAACGCCTTTCTACAGCGTAATAACGAACGTGTTCGTATCGGCACAGCTCGCCATGACGTTCGAGCTTTTACACAAATTCTAAGTGATGCCTTTATTAAATCTTATTTCCTACGTGAAGTTATTGATGAAACCATCCAAATGGCCAATATTTATGATGCACGTGGCCGTAAATCAGAACATTTCGCAATAAAAGGTCGCGTTGAAGGCCAATTTAATGCTTCAAGACAACAGTTTAATGATAATTTTGGTCAAGCCTCAATGGCACGCAATTTAGCGAGGGATCAAAACAAACTATGTGAAATGGCTGAACGTGGCGACATCAGTCCACAAACAATGAGAGACTATGGCCACGTTATTAAAAATTGTCCTTAACTGCTAAACTTTAAAAATCGTT
>JBBKXB010000010.1:0-5870 GCA_037969255.1 Bdellovibrionales bacterium
TTAGTGTAGCCCGTACCGCAAGCAGCAAGAGCAGGGATCATAAGCGCTGATAAAGCGAGTGTTTTAAAGTTTGTCATTGTTTAGGTTCCTCCAAGGGATATTGATTGGTTTTATACCCCACTAATGGCTGTCACTCATTATAGTTCCATTATAAGTTCAACTATTCTTGCTAAAACACCTTAATCATGGGATAAGCTTATGGTTATGAGTGCAAAAATTAAAAAAGCTGTATTTCCTGTGGCTGGTCTTGGAACACGTTTTCTCCCTGCCACCAAAGTCCTTCCAAAAGAAATGCTTCCTCTTGTGGATCGCCCCATTATTCAACGCGCCGTTGAAGAGGCCATGGACGCGGGCATTGAAGAATTTATATTCGTTGTAGGGCGCGGTAAGTCCAAAGTGGTTGAGCATTTTGATACGCAACCTGAATTGATGGATGCGCTTAAAAAAGCTGGCAAGACGGCTTTGATTAAAAAAGTTGAACATTCCGATATTGATAGCGGTCATTTACAAACCGTCACACAGCAATTGCCACTGGGCCTCGGTCATGCCGTATTATGCGCAGCGCCGCTTATTGGCGATGAACCTTTTGCCCTTTTGTTACCAGATGTGGTGACGTTGAATGGGAAACCGTGTCTTTCGCAAATGGTTGATCATTATAAGGGTGGCAATATGATTGCCGCCGTCGAAGTGCCACGCGAGGATACCCATAAATATGGTATTTTGGAGATGGAAGGCAACGCCTCCGATCTTATGCGCCCGATCACAAATATGGTTGAAAAACCTAATGTGGATGAAGCACCGAGCAATTGGTCAATTTTGGGACGCTACATCCTTGATCCAAAGATTTTCAATCATCTACGCAATGGTAAAAAAGGCGCGGGTGGAGAAATCCAGCTTACGGACGCTATGGTTGACCTTATGAAAGAAACGAAAGATTTCAGCGCCTTTCTTTTTGGCGGACAACATTTCGATTGCGGGCACCATATCGGCTTTATTGAGGCTAACATTGCGTTTGCGCTGTCCGATCCACAATTTAGCGATAAAATGAAAGAAGTGCTTCGAAAATTCGCGCCGTTAATTGAAAAATCAAAAGCGGCCTAAGGTTAATGTACGAATTCCATCCTTCCATTGTGCGCGAATATGATATGCGCGGGCTTTATGGCGAAACACTGTCTGAGAGTGATGCATATTGGCTTGGTCGTACATTTGCTGATTGGGTAAAAGGCGGCAAGGTCGCATGTGCACGTGATGGGCGCAACAGCTCACCGTCCTTGCAAGCCGAACTCATAAGAGGCCTTATGGAGGGCGGATGTGATGTCATTAATATTGGCATTGGCCCTACGCCTATGTTGTATTTTGCGGTGAAAACTCTTGGTGTTGAGGCGGGTATTATGGTCACGGGATCGCACAATCCGAAAGATCATAATGGCTTTAAAATGATGCGGGCCATTAAAAAAGATGGCGGGTCAGTACATGGCCAGCAAATTAAAGATTTGGCCGTGCGCGTTACAACTTTATCTGCCAAAAGCGATCAAAAAATGGGTGAAATCACTCAGCAAAACATTAAATCTGATTATATCAAAAGTCTTATTGAAAAATCTGATTTGGATGTTAACAAAGGGTTCGAAAAGCCTATCATTTGGGATTGTGGCAACGGCGCGGCGGGTGCGGTGATCAAAGAACTCACGGATTATATCAGCGCGAAACACACGATTTTATATGAAGATTTGGACGGTGATTTTCCTAACCACGATCCAGACCCAACGGTTGAAAAAAACCTTTCTGTGTTAAAAAATGAAGTAACGTCAAACAATGCGCTTGTGGGGCTTGCCTTTGATGGTGATGCGGATCGCCTTGGTGTGATTGATGATAAAGGTCAATTCATCGCAATGGATGACCTTATATGCGTTCTGGCGCGTGATGTTCTTGATGACCATGCAGGCGGAGCAATTATAGCGGACGTGAAATGCGCCCCCCATTTATTTAACGAGATCAATAAAGAGGGTGGTCGCGCAATATTGTGGAAGACAGGGCATTCTCCAATTAAAGCTAAGATGATTGAGGAGAATGCGCCCTTTGCAGGTGAGTATTCAGGGCATATTTTCTTTGCGGATCGGTATTTCGGTTTTGATGATGGTTTGTATGCAGCCTTAAGATTGCTAAATATTTTACAAAAAACAAGTAAACCTTTGTCACAATTATTGGCGCATTTACCTGCTCGTATTGCCTTGCCAGAGTTACGTTTGGACGTGCCAGACGATGAAAAATTTGCGCTGGTTGAAAATTTTAAAAATAGCCTGCAAGCGCATGATGATTTCCCTAAAAATGGTGTTGTTCATACCATAGATGGGATCCGCGTGGAAACACCTAATGGGTGGTTATTAATGCGTGCCAGCAATACGCAAGGAGCCATTGTCGTGCGCGTTGAAGCGCAAGATGAAAACTCTTTAAATGCTCTGAAAAGTTTGATAGCGGATGTATTTGTACAATTGAATTATCCTGATTTAGCCGATAAGGTATATGCATGAGTATGGATATTAAATTTATCGAGGCTATGGTCTCTCGCATCTGTCATGATCTAATTTCACCAATTTCAGCGGTAACCAATGGCACAGAATTAGTGGCCGATTTGGGCACAATTGATGTCAATGATGAGGCGTTTGGTCTTATCCGTGATAGCGCCCAAGCCGCCAGCATTAAATTGCAATCTTTTCGCCTTGCCTATGGTGCAGGTGGATCAGAATGGCACGTGTCTATTGGTGATGTTGAAAAATGCTTTAGCGATTACGTGGGATTGGAAAAAAGATGCACATTGGAGTGGCATGTCAGTAAAGACAATTTGCCACAACCATTAAAGCGCGGTTTGCCTAAGCTTGTTATGCTTGGCTTAATGTGGGCCGTCGAATGCATGCCACGTGGCGGCAAAATAATTATTGATGTCGCGCGCATGGGCGAAGAAGCAGCCAAGTTCAAAATTGTGGCCAATGGAGAGGGTGCGGGGTTGCGTGACGGTGCACGCCAAGCTTTCGATGGTATATTGGCTGATGAACAAATTAGCCCCAAAGTGATTCATGCGGCGGCTGTTGGGTACTATGCCAATAGTTATGGTGTAACGGTTGACGTGCATGAATCTGATGACAACGTCACGTTTAGCGTTCAAGGGTGATATATAAAACGAGGGCTGTAGGACTTAAGAATTAACCATGTCAAAGACCTGTCTTATTGTTGATGATAGTCATGTTGTTCGAAAGATCGCGCGCAAAATTATTGAAGATTTTGGGTTTGAGTGCATTGATGTCGAAGACGGACAAGTGGCGATGGATGAATGCACCAAGGCCATGCCAGATGTTGTGATATTGGATTGGAATATGCCTGTGATGTCAGGGATGGAATTCTTAAAAAATATACGTGCGATGGTAGGCGGAGACGCACCAAAGATTGTGTTTTGTACAATTGAAAATGACATTGACCACATCACTCATGCGATGGAAGCGGGCGCCAACGAGTACATTATGAAACCTTTTAGCGCCGAGATTATTGAGAGTAAGTTCCGTTATATTGGTTTGATGAATTGAGTGCGATGATAACAAGAGAGAGTAAAGTATGAACGCCGCAGACTTTGAATTGCTCAGTGATTTATTGAGAAAGAAATCGGGTTTGATGGTGACACCAGATAAAGCCTATTATCTTGAATCGCGCCTCACACCAATAGCAAAACAGTGGAATTTTAATGACATCACAGCCATGGTTTTGAAACTACGTGGTATGGCTGATTCAAAGCTTATTGATGATATTGTGGATGCCATGACCACGAATGAAACATCATTTTTTCGTGACAGACAGGCCTTTGAACAATTTGAAACAACCATATTGCCGCATGTGCTTAATAAGCGGGGTGCAAAAAAACTTCGTATTTGGTGCGTGGCGGCAAGTACGGGGCAAGAACCCTACAGTGTGGCGATGTTTTTAAATGAGCAAGGCCTATACGATAAAGGGTGGAATATTGAGATTGTGGGCACTGATATTAATCAGTCTGTTTTGGAACATGCGCGTGAAGGTCTCTACACGCAATTTGAAGTGCAACGCGGTGTCCCCATTCAATATCTCATGAAATATTTCACACAAAAGAATGATAAATGGCAAGTTAATGATGATCTGCGTTCTAAAGTTCAATTTCAAAAATTGAATTTGTTGAATCCATTAAATGCTCTTGGGCAATTTGATGTAATTTTTTGTGGCAATGTTTTGGTTTACTTAGATCGACATATTAAAGCTGATCTTTTGGATCGTATGGGTAAGCAAATCGCGAATGATGGGTTTTTATTATTAGGCAAAGACGAAACCATTGATGACGTCACCCAAAGTTTTAAAGATTTATCACAAGACCGTGGATTATATGCACTTACGCACAGAGTCCACTTGTCAAAGTAATCTTAACTCCATACTAAATAAAGTATGAGTAAAAAATATGCGCTGTTGTCCGTGAGCGATAAAAATGGACTTGTTGAATTTGCCACAGGCTTAATCAAATTAGGCTATGAAATCCTCTCAACAGGGGGCACTAAAAAATCTTTAAGCAACGCTGGTCTTAACGTTACGGACGTATCAAGCGTCACGGATTTTCCTGAGATCATGGACGGGCGCGTTAAAACGCTCCATCCAAAAATACATGGCGGTTTGTTGGGACGCGTCGGTACAGACGATGCGGTGATGAAAGAGCACGATATAAACCCAATTGATGTGGTGTGCGTGAATTTATACCCCTTTGCTCAAACGGTTAAAAGTGGCGCATCAATAGATGATTGCATTGAAAATATTGATATTGGTGGCCCTGCGATGGTTCGGGCTTCGGCTAAAAACCATGCACGCGTTTCTATTGTTGTGAACCCTGCGGATTATGGCGCGGTATTGGATCAATTAAAGCGTGGTCAAACGCTTGAGGAACGACGCGTATTGGCGGGCACAGCTTATGCACACACGGCGGCTTATGATGCGATGATATCGGCATGGTTTTCCGAACAAAATGACATTCCGTTTCCCAATCAATTATCTCTGACGGGGAATAAACAAGCTGAAATGCGCTATGGTGAAAACCCGCATCAACGCGCCGCGCTTTATGTGACGGATACGGACTCGCCATCTATTGTGAATGCCACGCAATTACAAGGCAAAGATATGTCCTTTAACAATTATAATGACGCGGACGCGGCGCTCGCATTGGTACAAGACTTTGGCGATAGTGCTTGCGTGATTGTTAAACATGCTAACCCGTGTGGTGTGGCCGTAGCCGCGCAACCACTCCAAGCGTATAAAATGGCGCTTCGTTGCGATCCTGTGAGTGCATTTGGTGGTATCATTGCCTTTAATCGTCCTGTGGACGGCGATTGCGCAAATGAGATCATCAAGGTATTTGCTGAAGTGATTATCGCCCCGACTTACACCGAAGACGCTATCAAAATATTTGCGGGTAAGAAAAACCTACGTGTGTTGCAATCCGTTGATGGCATTAAACGACCATCATTTCATGTGCAAACGCTCAATGGCGGATTTTTATATCAAGATAGTGATGAAGGAAGCATTGACAGATCAGAAATGAAAGTGGTTTCAAGACGCACACCAACAGATGATGAATGGCGTGATTTATTAATCGCTCAAACGATTGTCAAACATGTGAAATCTAATGCGATAGTATTTGTTAAAAATGGTGCCACTGTGGGCGTCGGCGCAGGCCAAATGTCACGCCTTGATAGCACGCGCATTGCCGCATGGAAGGCCAAAGACGCGAGCGAAATGGCGGGACTTGATGCGACACTCACGAAAGATTCTGTTGTGGCATCCGATGCATTTTATCCTTTTGCCGATGCGATGCT
>JBBKXB010000011.1:0-3786 GCA_037969255.1 Bdellovibrionales bacterium
AAAGCGAGCTTAAGTTTCGGTAATTGATCCGCTTCACAAATAATATCAATTTTATGGGCATTAAAAAGCGCGCGTAATGTACTCATTTGTTCATTGTTGGGCTTATCCAAAATCCAACCGCGCACGGCTTTGTGGCCTTTGAACCAATGAGGCGGACGGTCATCCACAGGAATGGACATATCAGACAATGCGCCTTGGATCAGGGCAACATGGGCGGGCGCGATTGGATCGCCGCTTGTTTTGATTAAAGTGAGTGCAAACATCTTGCACAAAGGATAGTACACGTTCTACCATTCTGGCTATGCAAAAACCGAGTAAAAAACCAAATCGTCCGTATTTTTCATGTGGCCCTACATGTAAGCCCCCAGGCTGGAATGTTGAGTGGCTTAAAGGCATGCCCCAAGGGCGTTCGCATCGTGCCGCGATTTCTAAAGATAAAATGATGGAGATCATCACAAAGCATCGCGAGATTTTAAAAATACCTGATAATTATTATGTGGGTATAGTCCCAGCGTCCGATACGGGCGCGTTTGAAATGGCGATGTGGTCCATGCTTGGTCCGCGCGCTGTCGATGTTGTAGCCTTTGAGAATTTTGGTTTTGTATGGACGACCGATATTATCAATGAATTAAAATTGGATAAAGCCAACGATATTCGCGCCGAGTATGGATCACTTCCAAATTTATCGCAGGTGAATGCCCGCGAAAATGATGTTGTGTTCACATGGAATGGCACGGCGGGCGGGGTGGTTGTCCCATTTGCCGAATGGATCCCAACAGATCGCAAGGGGATCACATTATGCGATGCGACCTCTGCCGTGTTTGCCTATGATATGCCGTGGGATAAATTGGATGTGACCACATGGAGCTGGCAAAAATGTTTGGGTAGCGAGGCCGCACACGGTATGCTTGTGCTATCACCGCACGCCGTCAAACGCCTTGAAGAACATCCTAATTTGCGTCCTTTACCAAAATTATTCCGCATTCTCAAAAACGGCAAGTTGAACGAGTCTATATTTGAGGCCTCAACAATTAACACGCCATCCATGCTTGCTGTTGAAGATTGCCTTGGCGCCTTAAACTGGGTTGAAAAAGCTGGCGGACTAAAAGCTATGCAGACACGTGTTCACAACAACTATGATGCATTGGCGGAGTTTGTGGAAAGCAGTGATTGGGCGGGTTGGCTCTGCAGAGACCCGAGCGTGCGATCCCACACATCCGTATGTGTATCCATTGTTGATCCGTGGTTTGTAAAATTGGACAAGGACGAACAAACGAAATTCATTAAATCTGTGACCAGCTTGCTTGCCACCGAGGAGGCCGCTTATGATTGCGCTGGCTATCGCGCCGCGCCGCCATCATTAAGATTCTGGTGCGGGCCTACTATTGAAGCGCAAGATATTAAAGACATGACGCCATGGCTTGATTGGTCGTATCACACAGTGAAAGAAGAATTGTCATGAGTAAAAAACCTAAAGTCTTGATTTCCGATAAAATTGACCAAGCCGCGATTGATATTTTCAAAGAACAAGGATGCGATGTTGATTACAAACCGGGTTTGACACCAGATGAGTTGAAAAAGATTATCAAAGACTATGATGGCTTGGCTATTCGGAGTGCGACCAAAGTCACGGAAGATATTATAAAATCTGCCAAGAACCTCAAAGTTGTAGGACGCGCTGGCATTGGCGTTGATAATGTGGATGTTCCAGCTGCGACTAAGGCTGGTATTGTTGTGATGAACACACCCTTTGGTAATAGTGTCACCACGGCAGAGCATACATTTGCGATGCTCATGTCACTCGCAAGGCATATCCCGCAAGCCAATGCTCAAACACATAAAGGTGAATGGCCTAAAACTAAATATGGCGGAACTGAATTAAAAGGTAAAACCATTGGTATCATTGGGTGCGGTAATATCGGATCAATTGTAGCCAAGCGTGCACAAGGGTTTGAGATGAAAGTCATCGGATTTGACCCCTTTTTGACCCTTGAGCGCGCAGTCGAATTAAGCATAGAAAAATGTGAGCTTGATGATCTATTATCGCGTAGCGATGTTATCACCATTCACACACCGCTGAATGATCACACGCTTAATATCTTGAATAAGGACACTCTTTCCAAGACCAAAAAAGGGGTTATGATTATAAATTGCGCACGCGGTGGATTAATTGATGAAGATGCGTTAAAAGATGCATTAGATAGTGGACATGTTGGCGGCGCGGCATTGGATGTATTTGAAAATGAGCCCGCAACGACCCATCCATTGTTTGGATATGATAACGTTGTATGCACGCCTCATTTGGCAGCCAGTACAAGCGAGGCGCAAGTTGCCGTTGCTTTACAAGTTGCCCAACAAATGAGCGCTTATTTAATTAAAGGAGCCGTTGAAAATGCACTTAATTTACCATCCATTAGCGCAACCGATGCGCCCGTTTTGATGCCGTATATAAAATTGGCAAATGCTTTGGGTATTATCGCGTCCAACCTCACCAAAGAGGCTGGGGACATTGAGATCACTTATGCAGGGGAAGTTTCAAAAATTAATGTAAAACCCCTTACGTGTGAAATAGTGGCGGGTTATTTGAGCAAGGCGATGGATGATGTGAACCGTGTCAATGCCCCATCGTTGGCGGCAGATCGCGGCATTAAAATCACGGAAAGCACAACGGAAAAAGCTGATCCTTGGCTTACATCGATTACAGTTAAAAACGGGTCACATAAAGTTATTGGATCGATATTTGGCACAAACCAAGCGCGTATTGTCGCGATTGATGATGTTGGTGTTGAGGCTCCCATTACGTCCCATATGTTGATGATCCGCAACACGGATAAACCTGGTCTTATTGGTCAAGTGGGGTCAATATTGGGTCAAGATAAAATCAACATCAGCGATTTTCGACTTGGTGCCGACTCTGATGGGCACGCTATTTGCTTGGTGGCGACAGATAAAGCCATCAATAATAACACCCTCAAAATGTTAAGAGATTTATCGCTGATAACACAAATTGATCGTCTTTCTTTTTAAATAAGTCTTTTTAAGTTAGACTGTGCGCATGGCTTATAAAAAACATACGAATCATTCCAAACAACGCGGTAACGTCTTCACGTTCCTATTTGGTGCGGTAGCCATTGTTGGCATTGTCACCGCATCCACGATGCAGTTGATATCAGGGCCTATTAGAACAGCGTCACGCGTAAACGCGATTAATTTGACTGAATCCCAATTGTTAGCGGCGGGTAAAATCATTATCCTTGATGCCGTGACACAAAGCAATGACGGCGATGTGGACATTGACGGTACTATTGAGCCGCGCGAATATACGACTGTTGCCAGCGGTGGAATCCAAGGTGGAGGCTCTATTCCAACAACAATCGGCGCAACGCGTAGTGATGCATGGGGCACATTATATGGTTATTGCGTGTGGGATGCAGGCTCGGTTGATAACGGTAAAAATGATGCGGGCACAGGCACTGATAATCGCCTTAATGGTGCGAATAACGACACGGATACAGTCATTGCAGTCATATCGGCAGGCCCAAACCAAGCATTTGAAACGGGATGTCTGGCGTTCAACGGATCAGGTGATGATGGCGTTTTCAGAGTATCAGGCAGTGATGATTTGATAATGACATGGAGTTATGCCGAGGCGCGTTCAGCCAGTTCCGATTTGTGGGATATTAAGTCTGGTACGCCCGATACGGCGGAAATTGGCAAAGATTTGGAAGTGTTTGATCCTGGTAATGCAAACACCGTGACTGCAAAGATTGACCGCGTGACGGGTAT
>JBBKXB010000012.1:0-3681 GCA_037969255.1 Bdellovibrionales bacterium
AACGCTTCGGCGCGCGGTGCTTCAGTGGTTTTTTCGAGTGGTGATGACTCTAAAGTTTCTGGTGTGATGTCTATTTGATCGGGTGTAGATGTTTCGGCCACAAGCGCTTCCGTTACAGGTACGTCCACTAATTCACCATCAATGGTTTCGGGTGATACGTCTAAATTTGGCTCATCAATCGCCTCAAGCGTTGTGGGTTCTGCGCCGTTCATATCACTGGTCACAGTATTGGCAGTTGCAATAACATGATCATTATCGGCTTGGACATCATCGCGCGCGGTTTTGGCTTGGAGTTCAATGAGGATATGCGTGCGGTTATTCAAAGCGCCCATGAATTGTGCCGTATCATCAACTTGATACCCACCGCTCCCGAGTGTTAAGTGACGTTCTTTGCCTTGGATACCGCTATCAATCATTTTTCCTTCGGCTGTGAAGGCAATAAATTGGCGTGTTTCACCGTCCGCAAGCGTTTCATCCATATCATCAACTTGGTCTTGGAAGCTTATGGTGCAATTTAAAAAGCCAGAGCTCATAGCGCCTGTGAAATTTTCAATTTTTTCAGCAACATGATCGATTAATGCATTGTAACTGTCTTGCCCCATGAAGGACATTTTAGGCAATGTCTCGGCAATATTTTCAAACACAGAGCGTGGATCGCCACGCACTTCAAGCACTTTTGTTGGGCGTGCATATTCGCGCATTTCGCACCATTGTATGAGTGCGCGCGCTTGAGACGTTACGTGATCTTGATTTATGGATGGTTCATCCAATTCCAGATTATCGAGAGCTAGGGTGTTAGAAATCATGAACTTAAAATCATATCTAATTGAGAATGATTTGCAAGTACAAAAAGGATGTGTGTCTATTTTTGTTTTGAGGGTGGCAATCCCAAATCAAATTTTTGCAGGCGTTTTAACTCATCACGGAGTTTCGCGGCGTTTTCAAACTCAAGGTTCTCAGCCGCTTTACGCATTTCTTTTTCAATCTCTTTCATGCGTTTTTGGATATCAATAGGTTCTTCTAAGCCTTCTTGTTCGGCGACATCAGCCAGCGCGTACACATTATCATCGGCTTCATCAAGTACGTGATCAAAGCTTTTACTGATCGCGCGTATGATGGTGGTGGGTGTAATCCCGTGTTTCACGTTATGCGCGGTTTGGCGTTCACGGCGTCGGTTGGTTTCATCAATCGCGTATTGCATAGATCCCGTGATTCTATCGGCGTACATGATCACCCGTCCATCAACGTTACGTGCGGCGCGTCCGATGGTTTGCACGAGGGATGTTTTAGAGCGTAAGAATCCTTCTTTATCGGCATCCAATATCGCCACCAATCCGCATTCAGGGATATCCAAACCTTCGCGCAGGAGGTTAATGCCAACAAGAATATCAAAATCACCTTTACGAAGACCACGTAATATTTCAATACGTTCAAGCGTATCAATGTCCGAGTGCAAATAACGCACCCGTAAATTGTTTTCGTTGAGATATTCGGTCAAAGCCTCGGCCATTTTTTTGGTCAGTGTGGTGCATAAAATGCGGTAACCTTTTTCAATCACGATGCGGCATTCATGCATCAAATCATCAACCTGTTCCTTGGTCGGGCGTACTTCAACGGGCGGATCAATCAGGCCAGTGGGGCGTACGATTTGCTCTACAAATTCACCGTTTGTGCGGGCTAGTTCGTTAGGACTTGGTGTGGCAGATACATAAATGGTTTGACCGCGGATCGCATCCCATTCCTCATATTTCAAAGGGCGATTATCAAGGCAAGATGGCAATCGAAACCCATATTCAGACAATGTTGTTTTACGTGATCTATCGCCTTTGTACATTGCGCCAATTTGCGGGAGCATCACATGGCTTTCATCCAAAAACATAATGGCATCTTTTGGCATATACTCAATCAAAGTTGGCGGTGCCGCGCCAGAAGGACGACCCGTTAAATAGCGAGAATAATTTTCAATCCCGTTGCACATGCCTGTGGCTGCCAACATCTCTAAATCAAACTCAGTGCGCTGTTTGATGCGCTGTGCTTCAAGCAATTGATTATTGGCTTCAAATTGTGGAACGCGTTGTTTAAGTTCGGCCTTAATGCCTTTAATGGCTTGCTGCATGGTTGGCCCAGGAGTGATGTAATGAGAGTTGGCAAAGATTTTTACGCCTTCAAGTTCTTGAAAGGCTTCGCCCGTAAGGGGATCAAATTCCGTTATTTTTTCAAGCTCATCACCAAACAAAGAGAATCGCCATGCACGATCTTCAAAGTGAGCGGGGAACAAATCAACCGTATCGCCACGCGCCCGAAACATACCGCGTTCAAAGGCCATGTCATTGCGTTTATATTGAAGTTCTGTGAATTTGGCGAGGAGGTTTTGACGGCTGACTGTGTCACCTTTTTTGAACTCCAAAGCCATCCCCACATAATCTTCTTTTGAACCAATACCGTAAATACAAGAGACAGAAGCCACGATGATCACGTCACGGCGTTCAAATAAAGAGCGCGTCGCGCTGTGGCGCATCCGATCAATTTGTTCGTTAATTTGGCTTTCTTTATCAATGAACGTGTCGGTGCGCGGGACATAAGCCTCGGGTTGATAGTAATCATAATAAGATACGAAATATTCCACGGCGTTATCAGGGAAAAATTCTTGAAATTCGGAATAGAGTTGCGCGGCGAGGATTTTGTTGGGCGCAAGAATAAGCGCGGGTCGTTGCAATTCTTGGATCACATGCGCCATGGTGAATGTCTTACCCG
This sequence comes from Bdellovibrionales bacterium, assembly GCA_037969255.1. GTDB lineage: Bacteria > Pseudomonadota > Alphaproteobacteria > Micavibrionales > JBBKXB01 > JBBKXB01. The sequence goes on from JBBKXB010000012.1 coordinate 2,755, forward strand.
TGCCCGTAGCACCCAGTAAAACTTGATCGGTTTCGCCATTTTTTAAACCCTCAACGAGCTTGGCAATTGCGGTCGGTTGATCGCCCGCAGGTTCAAATGGTGACTCAATTTTAAATTTCATTACTATAGTTATAGTGCAAAAATGCTATAAATCGATAAGCAGTGTGGCTTTTAAACCATTATGATCTGGCGCCAAGATAATTTGACAGGACAAACGTGTTTGAGGTGTGACATCAATCCCTGCATCCTCGATTAAATCACGTTCATCATCGCTTTGTTCTGGGAGATATTCGAGCCATTTTTCATCGATTTTAACAACGCAGGTTGCACAACACATACAGCCCCCGCATTCAGCCTTTATTGGCAGGCCATTATCGCGGATCACTTCCATGAGTGAGTAGCTCTCAAGACCTTCATAATCTCTTGTGTTGCCTTCTAGATCAGTGACATGAACTGTAATAATACCATCGCTCATGGAATATTTTTTCCTTTATTATTTTTCTTGATGACCCATACAAAAGCGGATCGCGTGCACAGAGGCCGCAGCTTGAACCAATACTGTGAGCGTTGCCACAACAGCATTGATCACAAATAATGCCCATAAAAATGGTGTGTCGAGGCCTTGCTCGCCCGCATTGCTGATGGTGCTTAAAATACCGCCCGATAATGTCATGACAATGAAGGCAGGAACGGAGCATACAAACCAAAGCCCAAAGATACGCAATGGTAGTCCAAGGCCAAAGCCTAGATTTTTGGTGAACTCTTTAACATTCATGCCAGCGGCGGCGGCAACAGGAAGCCATTGATAACGAAACAGCCATAAAATCGCGATTAGTCCAAAACCACTTCCCACGATGGATATAACATCAGGTTGTGCACCGTCTTCGAGTTGTTGCATATCCACAACGCTTGATAATAAAGCCACGA
>JBBKXB010000013.1:0-9531 GCA_037969255.1 Bdellovibrionales bacterium
ACTCTCTGGGGACGCACATCACCATGGATATGGCGGGACAAATTCGCTTTGGTCCTGATTTGGAGTGGATTGATGAGGTCGATTACAGTTTTGGTAAAGATCGCGACGCCGAATTCACCGCTAACATTCAGCGTTATTGGCCAACATTCCCCAATAATGTGTTGGTAAAAGATTACACGGGTATTCGTCCCAAAATAGCTCTTCGTGATTTCATCATCCAAGGCGCGGACACGCATAACATCAATGGATTGATCAATTTAATTGGCATTGATAGCCCTGGATTAACCGCGTCATTGGCTATCGGCGAACAAGTTGCATCTATGACTTGAAATGAGTGGCAAAATCGTTCAGCCTGTATGACATGAACTGGCCAGCTTATTTATCCGAATATTTACCTGTCATTATCTTTGTTGGGATCGCCGCTGGGCTTGCCATCGTCATGATTGGCGCGGCGTTATTCGTGAGTCCGCATAAACCCGACCCCGATAAACTTTCTGCCTATGAGTGCGGATTTGATGCATTTTCGGATGCGCACCACAAATTTGACGTGCGTTTTTATCTCGTGGCGATTCTCTTCATTATCTTTGATTTGGAGGTCGCGTTTTTATTCCCGTGGGCGATCACACTCGGTACAATTGGATGGGTCGGGTTTTGGTCAATGATGGTGTTTTTGGCCGTGCTCACGGTTGGGTTTATATACGAATGGCGCAAAGGCGCACTCGATTGGGATTAAAGTGATCAAAGCGACATCATTGAAAGATATGGATTGAAATGATTTTTAATAATAAAGCGCCGAGTTGCGTAGAAATATTGATGGTCGTTGGTATAATTTTCGGGTTCATCTTGGGATGTTTTTGGACGGCGCTTTCTGTAAAAGATAACCACGATATAGGCGATGTTGTGCGTCTTACCAATATGATCAAATCTGAGAGCAATCGCCTTCGTTTTGAAATGCCCGTTGAGGACAACCGAAACATTGAAACTCTCTTATTGGTCAAAAACCGTATCGACCCACGCTTTGTTGATAAAAATAACTATCAAATTATGTCCCCATATTCATCCAATGCCAATGCGGTGAATGTGTTCGCTCGCAAAGGCATCGTCACCGAAGTGTCTTTATCTATGCCACCTGCCAAAGTGGTTGCTCTTTATTCAAAATTTCCTGTGAACCGCGCGTCTGATATCAAAGAATTCCGAGCCTGCGGCATCACCATTACTCAATATAATGTGGATAGTTTTGGTAGTCCTAATAATGTTGCGATGGCTTGTGGTTCAAGCAAAAATTCCCCTGCCACGCCAAACGTTGTTATTAAATACGCGCAACGATAAATCCCTTAATAAATAAGGTATTTATAACAGCCATTGCTATACATGATCCGAATCCCGTTGTATAAATAGAAGCATGTCATCTGAAAAAACCCTTTTTCTTGCGCCAACTGTGCCCATCCAATCCAAAGCGGCACTGCCGAAAAAAATGGATAAGGATGCGCAAGCCGCGTATGACCACGTTCAAGAACACGGATTTTTTAAAGCGCCTCTTGATAAGGTTTTAACGTGGGCACGTACGGGATCGCTATGGCCTATGACCTTTGGTTTGGCGTGTTGCGCGGTGGAAATGATTCATGCGTATATGGCGCGATTTGATCTTGATAAACTTGGTATGGTTCCGCGCCCAAGTCCGCGTCAATCAGATGTTATGATCGTGGCAGGAACGCTCACCAATAAAATGGCGCCTGCTTTACGCCGTGTGTATGACCAAATGCCAGAACCACGTTGGGTGGTGTCTATGGGCAGTTGTGCTAATGGCGGGGGGTATTACCATTACAGCTATTCAGTTGTGCGCGGTTGCGACCGTATTGTGCCCGTTGATATTTATGTGCCAGGTTGTCCTCCAACCGCCGAAGCCTTGATATACGGCTTAATGCTGTTGCAAAAAAAGATCATTCGCGAGTCAGAGGAGAAAATCATCCGTGACTAAAGCGTTAACCACCAAAGAAGAAAAGTTTTGGGCACCTCTAAAGGCTCATAATGTGCAAATCACCGTGGCGCGTGATGGCGCTGCGTTGCACGTCCACCGTGATGAATTGATCAATCTTATCACCACATTAAAAGATCACGAGGAATATCAATTCCAACAACTCATTGACCTCACGGCCGTTGATTACCCTGAACGGGAAGAGCGTTTTGAAGTTGTTTATCACTTCTTATCCTTGACAAAAAACAGCCGTGTACGTGTCAAAACACATACGGATGACGTACAGCCCGTGCCCACATTGGTGAACATTCATCCGTGGGCGAATTGGTTAGAGCGCGAAGTTTATGACATGTTTGGCATTATCTTTGATGGTCATCCTGATTTGCGCCGCATTTTAACGGATTACGGCTTTGTTGGGCATCCATTACGCAAAGATTTTCCGCTGACGGGTCATGTCGAAGTGCGTTACGATGAAGAGACCAAAAAAGTTATTTATGAGCCTGTGAAACTGCGTCAAGACTTCCGTAATTTTGATTTCACATCCCCATGGGAAGGTATGACAGATGTACAACTTCCGGGTGACGAGAAAGCCACTAAGCCAATTGGCTGGGAGGATCGAAGCCATTTGATCCCGCAAGCGGTTAAAATTGAAGGCGGTAAAAAGTCATGAGTGAAGCCATAAAAAATAGTACTGGGAAATATGATTCAGGATTTTTGCCCGAAGACATGGAAACTCAAATCCGTCCTTATTTAATGAATTTTGGCCCGCAACATCCTGCGGCGCATGGCGTGTTACGCCTTATTTTGGAGATGGATGGCGAGACCGTAGAGCGCGCTGACCCGCATATTGGCTTGCTCCATCGTGGCACTGAAAAACTGATTGAGTACAAGACCTATCAACAAGCATTGCCGTATTTTGATCGCCTTGATTACGTATCGCCCATGAATCAAGAGCATGCGTTTGCGCTCGCGATTGAGCAATTACTTGGCATTGGCGTGCCGGTACGTGCGCAATACATACGCGTACTCTTTTCTGAGCTCACACGCATTTTAAATCATATTTTAAGCATCACAACGTACGCACTCGATGTGGGTGCCATCACGCCAGCCCTTTGGGGTTTTGAAGAACGTGAAAAAGGTATGGAGTTTTATGACCGCGTATGTGGCGCTCGATTGCATGCCAATTACATTCGTCCGGGCGGCGTTTCGATGGACATGCCAGATGGTTTGGCGGAGGACATGTACGCGTGGACAGACAGCTTTGTTTCTACTTTAAATGATCTTGATAACTTACTGACAAACAACAGAATATTTAAACAAAGAACTGTTGATATTGGTGTAGTTTCCAAAGAAGAAGCGATTGCAAATGGTTTCACAGGGCCGATGCTTCGTGCCTCTGGCGTGGCATGGGATTTGCGTAAAAGCCAGCCATACGAAATCTATGACCAACTTGATTTTGATATTCCAACAGGACATACGGGCGATTGTTATGCACGTTATTTGATACGTGTTGCTGAAATGCGCGAGTCGTTAAAAATCATGAAACAATGTATTGAAAAAATGCCTAAATCAGGCCCAGTCCGTATTGATGATTTTAAAGTTGTACCGCCGCCGCGCGCGGAAATGAAAGCGTCTATGGAAGCGCTCATTCATCATTTCAAACTTTATACCGAAGGTTTCCATGTGCCAGCGGGGGAAGTGTACGCGTGCGTAGAAGCCCCCAAAGGTGAGTTTGGCGTGTATCTTGTGAGTGATGGGTCAAATAAACCCTATCGTTGCCGTATCCGCGCCCCAGGGTTTGCCCACATGCAAAGCTTGGACATGCAGTCACGCGGTCATTTATTGGCGGATGCCGTATCCGTGATTGGCTCAATGGATATCGTGTTTGGCGAGATCGATCGCTAAGCGACAAACCCCTTAACCGATAAATATTTTTCACCTTTGTCACATAAAAACGTGATGACTTTATTGATATTGTTATGATTAGCGATCATTTGACGCGCCGCCCATACATTGGCACCTGATGAAGGCCCTACAAATAGCCCCTTCGTTTTGGCAAGTTCTTGGCAGGTCTCAAACGCTATTTCTGACGGAACAGGCATAAACCCATCAATCATACCGCGATGACGTTCAATGATGGATGGCACCCAACCATCTGATATCCCTTCGATTTTATGCATCTGTGCCTCCCCAGTTTCCACAGTTCGACTCTCACTAGGCTCAAGCAAAAAACATTTTAAATTGGAATTATGATCCGCACGGAGTGCCTGAGTAACACCTATTAAGGTTCCACCTGTGCCTGCACCTTGTACAATGGCGTCAAACTTTAAGTTTTCCTCAACAGCGTCTTCAATGATTTCTTGTCCCAACCATTCACGATGACCCTCAACATTCCATTCACTATCAAACTGCGCAGGGCAAAAGTAACCGTCCTGTTTCCCAAGTTCTAAAGCTTTTTGATGCGCGGCATTCACGAAAAAATGATCCATAAATTCTATGTCTGCGCCCAAAGCTTTTGTGATCATACTGCGCTCCGAGCTATAGCCATTGGCCGTTAAAATCTTAACTTTATAACCCTTTATAGCGCCAACCATCGCCAATGCATTGCCTGTGCTCCCAGAGCTTGCTTCGACAATCGTCATGCCTTTTTTGAGGACACCTTCACGTTCTGCGCGTTCAATTAAATATTTTGCCATACGCGCTTTAAGTGAGCCTGAAGGGTTTAAAAACTCAGCTTTGGCGTACACGCCATTGCCTAAATCTAATAGCGGGGTGTTACCAATAGACTCTAATAAATTACTCTGCATCATATTAGCTTAAAGGGATTTACAAATCTGTGACAGCGTTTAATCTTTATCACCATGAAACAACCAATCGCCCCTGATAATTTACAACCAAAAAGCTTTGAGTTTAGTGATCCCAAGGCGGTGAAGGCGATATTGGCGAAATATCCAAGCGAACCAGCCACGCAAAAATCAGCCGTCATGCCTCTTCTTGATCTTGCGCAACGTCAAATGGGCGAGCAAAGCAAAAAGGGCGGGGGCTGGATACCGCGCGCAGCCATGGATAAAATTGCTGAAATGCTATCAATGCCACCCATTCGCGTATACGAAGTTGCCACGTTTTATTCTATGTATCACCTTGCGCCCATGGGCAAACACCACATCCAAGTGTGCGGGACAACGCCGTGTTGGTTGCGCGGGTCTGCGAATATCCAAAAAGTATGTGAAAAGCATCTTAAAATTCATGATGGTGAAACCACAGTCGATCAAATGTTCACTTTGTCCGAGGTCGAATGTTTGGGAGCGTGTGTGAATGCCCCAATGGTGCAAATTAATGATGATTATTACGAGGATTTATCACCCGAGCGCATGATCGAAATCCTTGATTTACTCAAAAGCGGTAAAGATGTGCCCAAAGGCTCACAAACAGGACGTCAAACGTCAAAAGCACTAACACAGGAGAAAGCCAATGCTTGATCCAAAAGACCGAATCTTTACAAATCTGTATGGCGAACAAGGGAGCGACCTAAAATCGTCCTTGAAGCGTGGTGATTGGAATAAAACTGCGAGCTTTATTAAAAAAGGGCGTGAATTTGTCATTGATGAAGTGAAAAAATCTGGGCTACGTGGACGTGGCGGGGCTGGCTTCCCAACGGGTCTTAAGTGGTCATTCATGCCAAAAGACAGTGGCAAACCACATTTCTTGGTAATCAATGCCGATGAATCGGAACCCGGGACATGTAAAGATCGCGATATTATGCGCCATGAACCGCATAAATTGCTTGAGGGTGCATTATTGGCAGCCTTCGCGATTGGCGCGCACAAATGTTACATTTACATCCGCGGTGAATATTTCCTTGAAGGCTCTGAAGTGGTTGAAGCCATTCGCGAGGCTCGCAAAGAAGGCTTGCTTGGTAAAAACGCGGCAGGCTCTGGCTGGGACTTTGATGTTGAACTCCATCGCGGTGGCGGGGCGTATATATGCGGTGAAGAGTCGGCATTATTAGAGTCCTTAGAGGGCAAAAAAGGACAACCACGTAACAAGCCTCCATTCCCTGCTATGGCGGGACTTTATGGCTGTCCAACGACAGTGAACAATGTTGAAACGATTGCTGTTGTGCCTGAAATATTGCGCCGTGGTGGCGATTGGTTTGCCAAATTAGGCAATGACGAGAAAAACAGCGGTACAAAAGTATTTTGTATTTCAGGGCATGTGAACACACCGTGCAATGTTGAAGAAGTCATGGGTATTTCCATGCGCGAACTCATCGACAAACACGCGGGCGGCGTTATTGGCGGATGGGATAATTTGCTAGGCGTGATCCCTGGCGGATCGTCATGTCCTATATTGCCAAAAGATATATGCGATGATGTGATCATGGATTTTGATAGCTTGCGCGCGGCGGGCTCTGGTCTTGGTACAGCGGGTTTGATCGTGATGAACAAACAAACCGATATCGTGTATGCGATTGCACGTTTGTCGAAATTTTACATGCATGAAAGTTGCGGTCAATGTACGCCTTGCCGCGAGGGCACAGGCTGGATGTACCGCATTATGATGCGCATGGTCGAGGGCAACGCCCGCAAAGACGAAATTGATATGCTTTGGGATTTAACCAAAGAGGTCGAAGGGCATACGATTTGTGCCTTAGGTGATGCAGCCGCTTGGCCAATTCAAGGATTGATACGCCACTTCCGTCCAGAGTTAGAACGCCGTATTAATGAGTATCGAAAGGCTGTTGCTTGACCTGTGTCACACATTCTTGCACTCTAATCGCACATAAAATTGATGGAGAATCATGCCAAAACTAACCATTAACGAGACTGAAATTGAGGTGCCAAACGGCACATCTATCTTGCAAGCGTGCGAGGCTGTCGGCGTTGAAATCCCCCGTTTTTGTTATCATGATCGTTTAACCGTTCCTGCCAATTGCCGCATGTGTTTGGTGGAAATGGAAAAAAGCCCGAAACCTGTGGCCTCATGCGCGATGGCCTGTGGTGAAGGTATGGTCATTAAAACCGATAGCGAAATGGTGCATAAAGCGCGAAGAGGCGTGATGGAAATGCTTCTTATTAATCATCCGCTCGATTGCCCGATTTGTGATCAGGGCGGTGAATGTGATCTCCAAGACCAAGCCGTGGCGTACGGATTTGATCGCTCTCGTTACGAAGAACCCAAACGCGCCGTCAAAGACAAAGACATTGGGCCCGTGATTAAAACCTTCATGACGCGGTGTATCAATTGTACGCGCTGTATTCGTTTTGGCGAAGAGGTGGCGGGTATATACGATTTAGGACAATTGCACCGCGGTGAAGATGCTGAAATTGGTTTGTTTATCGAAGGCGCTGTTAACAGCGAGCTTTCTGGCAACTTGGTCGATGTGTGCCCTGTGGGTGCGCTCACGTCCAAACCTTATGCGTTTAAAGCCCGTCCTTGGGAAATGCGCAAAACCTATTCTATTGATGTTATGGACGGCGTGGGTAGTGCCATTCGCATTGATAGCAAAGGTGATGAAGTGATGCGCATATTACCGCGTTTGAACGAGGCCGTGAACGAAGAATGGATCTCGGATAAAACGCGTTTGTCTTGTGATGGATTATTGACCAATCGCATTGATCGACCTTACGTGCGTAAGAATCGTAAATTGGTGCCTGTTGAATGGCTCGAGGCCGTTGATGCCACGGGCAAGGCTCTTAAAAATGCGACAAACATTGCGGCGCTTGCGGGTGATATGGCCGATATGGAGTCCGTGTTTGCCTTAAAACAATTGATGGATGGGCATGACGCCGTGTCCTATGAGTGCCGTATTGATGGCGCGTTATTGCCCGAAGAAAAACCACATTTATGGCGCATGAACACGAAAATCCAAGATTTGGAAACGGCGGATGCTGTGTTTTTAATCGGTTGCAACCCGCGTCATGAAGCGGCAATGGTTAACGCTCGCCTGACCAAAGCTTATAATAATAATGGGTTAACCGCTGTATCTTTGGGCGGTGTCCCATCGTCCACATTTCCTGTGATTGAAGTTAAAACGATGGAAGAAGGTTTCAAAACCCTTAAAAAAGCACAGCGTCCTGTCCTGATTATAGGGCTAGAGGCGCTAAAAGGATCGGGCGCAGAAGCCATGCTTCAAGAAGCGTCTGTATTGGCGCAAAAAAACAAAGTTGTCACCGATGAGTGGAACGGATTTAACGTGTTGCAACGCAGTGCAGGGCGTATTGGCGCCATGACACTCGGGTTCACGAAGGGCACATACAAAGAATTCCAAACGGCTGATGTGGTGTATTTGCTCAACGCCGATGATAGCGCGCTTGATGCTATTCCTAAAAAAGCATTTGTCATTGTCCAAGGCACGCATGGTGGCAAATTGGCGAAACGCGCCGATATTATTTTACCAAGCGCGGCGTACACTGAAAAAACCGCACTTTATATGAATGTGGAAGGACGCGTCCAACAAACATTACAAGCCGTTCATGCACCAGGTTTGGCCAAAGAGGATTGGAAAATAATCCGCGCTGTGGCTGAAAGCTCTGGCGTGCATTTGAAATATGACACGCATGAACAATTGCGCAACGCAATGGGCGATTTGCCACTCGATCACATTATTCCTGTCACGTGGAAGGGCTATATTGCTAATAGCAAAGCCAAAAATTACACCGTTAAAATGCCAGATATTAATTTTTACGAAACCTGCGATATTTCGCGCAACAGCGCGACTATGAAAAAATGCACCGCCGAGTTTGTGACCACTTCAACGCCCAAGAAAAAGGCGGCATGATGATTTATTTTTTAGCTTTTTTAGGTGTTTCTTTATCCGCTTCATTATCGGTCATCGGTAAAAAAGTTTTGACTTCAGGTGTTGATGGTTTCACCTATATTGGAATTACTACAGCTATTTTATCGGTTCTTGCATTTTTTGGATCGGCCTTGTCATTTGGTGGCAAGATAAATCTTTCAGGTGTTACTAATGTATCAATGGGTTGGATGTTGGTAATGGCAATTATTAACTTTATTGCTTTTTATATATATACGATTGTTATCAAGGATATGGCTGTTACTCAATATGAAATTATTAGCATTGTTACACCAATTATTGCCGCATTTTTAGCCTATTTCTTATTAAATGAAGCTATTTTGTTTAAACATATTTTAGGCGCAACTATCGTGGGGGCGGGGCTTTATGTTGCCCTTCACAAATCATGAACGAATTTTGGACAACATATGCATGGCCTTTGATTTGGATAGTGATCCAAATAATGATGTTCGTTGTGCCATTGCTCTTGGGTGTGGCCTATCTCGTTTATTTTGAACGTAAAATTCTTGCCGCGATTCAAATGCGCCAAGGCCCTGTGACTGTTGGGCCATTCGGACTTTTACAGACTTTTGCTGACGCGCTTAAATTATTCGGTAAAGAAATCATTATCCCTGCGCAATCTGATCGCACGGTCTTTATGCTTGCGCCCATTATGATGATGACGCTTGCGTTGCTGGCATGGGCGGTGATCCCTGTTGATTTGGGCTGGGTTGTGGCTGACATTAATGTCGGCATTTTG
>JBBKXB010000014.1:0-14087 GCA_037969255.1 Bdellovibrionales bacterium
TGAATACGCGCTTCTGCGGCAATGCTTCCAGTGTTTCGCATATCAAGAGATTGCGTTGATGTGGGGTCATCACTAAATAGCCGAAGAACGGATGCACGCATACTGGGGCGATCATCAGAATGGATAAGATTAAGAAGATTAACCGTATTGCCCCACGTGCTGTCTTCGGTTTTAGCCGTATTCAAAATAGCTTTGAGCGAGTCGTTATGTTTGATGATCTGCCCTTCATGATCACAAATCACCAAAATATCTTGTGTGAGCATTGTAAAGGCTGTGTGGTCATTCGTGCTGAACGGGCTAGCCTTTTGATCAATGGGTGTTTGTTCTGTTTGAGATATGGGGTTGATGACCCAAAAATTACGTCCGTCACTGTCTTTGAATCGTTCAGCTTCACAAGCAATGTCACCTAGAATCAATTTTGATATTTTATCTTTTTTGCTCGAATTGATTGTGTTCCAAAGCGTGCTATCAATCTCAGTGATGGCCATGCCTTGAATGGAAATAGATGTTTGAGAGTAAAGCGTAAGAAACAAATCATCGGCATAGGCAACGCGCCCTTGTGGATCGACAACCATACGCGGTTGATCTCCGCGCAGAGGTTCAACAAAATCTAATTGTTGTAATGTGCCGATCATATAACGAATAAAGCTCCCTTTTTATCGTGAATCACGTATTTCGATATTAATTACCATATTCTTATATTATGAATAAATGACTTTGTCACCCTATTTTTTGCTGATTCGGTAAATAAATCGTTAATAAATTGAAAAAACCCCTCATTTTATTTCAAAGAGAGGGGTTAAATTCCTAAAGTAGGATAGTTATCTTAAAACAGTTAATTAATACTTAACGGAGCATCCATACGGCTTAGAATCTGTAACGGCGATTTTTTCTCCATTTTTAAGTGATGTGAGCGCTGCATCAATGTAATTGGTGGCATCTTTCAAAGTTGTAGTGCTGGCTGAGGGTTTATCATCAATACCACCTTGATAAACAATGGTACCCGTGTCGTTTATCACAAACATATGAGGTGTAACTGCTGCGCCAAACATTTTGCCAAGTTTACCAGAGGGGTCGCGGATCAAATGCGTGTAACTGGCTTTCTCTTCCAAGGCCGCAACATTGGCAGCTTCATCAGAGTCAAAATAGCCTTCCTTGCCTTCCGCAGATGACATGACACCCACCCACACAACGTCTCCATTATTTGTATATTTCGTCTGAAGATCTTGCATGTTGGATGAATCATAATGTTTACGCACATACGGGCACCCATAATTGACCCATTCCATGACCACTGTTTTGCCTGTGAAGCCATCAAGTGAAATTGATTTTCCATTGGTGTCCGTAGCGCTGAATGCTGGTGCTTTTTCACCTGTTGTCATGGCGGCATTGGCTGAGGCGCCGAATATACCGATGCTTATGGCCATAAATCCGCTCATTAATAGTTTTTTAAAGTTCATAAAAAATATCCTTTCGATATTGTGTTGTTAATTATTTGATTAATGTGTTTTTAACAATTTCTGGTGTGAGGATTTGAGGCAGAACGGTCTCATTCCCATCTTTGTAAAAGACATAGAGCGGAACACCCGCACGTCCATAGCGCGCTAAATATTTCGTGATCTCATCATTGCGATTGGTCCAATCACCTTTGATGTAGATGACATCTTCATCAGCAAATATCGCTTTGGTTTGTGGGTGTGATAAAGCCACTTTTTCGTTCACAAGACAGGTCACGCACCATTTGGCGGTCATATTCACAAACACTGGCTGACCGCTCGCAATCGCATCATCAAGCACGTTCTGGGAATACCCTATGGACTCAAATTTATCACTATTTTGATCGTCAGCATTGGTCAGTAATGGCACGGCGAGTGTGAGCGCTAAAATAATCCATAAAAGCATTTTGCCAAATTTTGACGACAAACGTGGCAATGCCCACATAACAAAAGCGATGACCAAAGCGCCAATCATAATATTCAGCAACGTCATGCCGCCACCTTGCGCTGCGCCTACCCACACCAACCAAATGAAGGTCGCAAACATAGGAAAGGCCAGAAACTGTTTGAATGTCACCATCCATGCCCCTGGTTTCGGCAGAGCGTTTGCCAATGTTGGTATAAAGCTGATGAGTAAAAATGGCAGTGCTAAGCCAAGTCCAAGAAATGCGAATATCAACCATGTCATAAAAGCGCCTTGGGTAAGAGATGCCCCAATTGCGGTGGCCATAAAAGGCGCGGTGCACGGCGTGGCCAATAATACTGCGAGAATCCCTGTTGCAAATGATCCCAATGCGCTGTTGCCATTCCCCATTTTGCTCGCCAGCGAACCACCCAAAGTTTTAAGTTCGAAAAACCCAAGTAAATTAAAGCCAATGACCAACATTAACCATGCAAGAAACGTAATCACGATGGGCGATTGTAATTGAAAGCCCCATCCAACCTCAGCGCCACTGGCTTTTAATGCAATTAATATAAAGGCCAATATTGAAAAGCTTGCGACAATGCCGCCCGTGTAAAACAAAGCGCTTTGTTTGGCATGCTTACGATCTTTTTTCGCGTTCATTTTTAAAAGCGATAATGCTTTGAGTGATAATATTGGGAATACACACGGCATGAGATTAAGGATCAATCCACCAATGAGTGCGAACAATAACAATATCGACCATGACGCGCTGGCTTGTAACGCGCTGGCTGTTTTAATAGTATCTAAGACGATAAAATCAGGTTTAGCGATAACGCTGTGTCCCTTTTGATTTTTATCTGACACAATAAAATCAAGGCTATCGAATTTGCTGATGTCGCGCGTCTCTGCATTGAGTGTTAATACGTGAAACCCATCCGTTTCTGTCAGTAGCACATTATCTGTGTTGTCTATAATACCCCATTCCTCGGGAAATAAATGTGCGGGCGTAAAGCCTTTAATTTTGGGCAAAACAAATACAAATGCATCGCCATTTTTTAAATAAGACGCAATGACATCTGTGGCGCGTGGCATATGAGATTGTGCTTTGGCAAATAAATCTTGATGGGCTTTAATATTCGCATCACTCACAGGAATAGATAGCTCAAGCGTTTTAAACTCTGGAATACAGATTTCTTCGCACACAAGGATTTCAATATCGGCTTTAATATTAATGTTTTGATCTTTAAAATTTTCATCAATTGTGACTGGCATAGTGATGAGCGTTTGCACTTCATAACCAAAATTAACCAATGGGCCAAAAGGAAGTTTTTTTGGTGTTGGCCACATCGGTTCACCAATGATTACGCCATCATTCGTTTTATAATTGACACGCATGGCCTCGCCAGAATCCCCTGGGTTCGTCCAATAAATATGCCAGTGATCATCAATATCAATTTTAAACAACAGATTAAACGTTGTGCCAGAAGTCACTTGAGTGTGATCGGCCAAAAGTACGATCTTCGTATGATCAGGCTCTAGATTTTTATCTTGCGCTATTGCATGGATTGGCAACGCTGTAACATTGAACAAAAGGGCGATAAAAAGGACAAACATTTTCATGCGTGATATCATAACACTCCTATACGCACGCGCAAGACGATTGGTTACAAACTATTGCAGTGCACAATTTTTGATGCCTTTATAATTATAGGCCTCCGCTCTACGATGACTATATGAGTGAAAAACCTATTTGGACGCCATCTGATACCCGTATAAAAAGTAGCTTAATCTATGATTTCGCGCGCAAAGCCGAAGATAAATTCGACAATAAATTCCCTGATTACGAGAGCCTCCATCATTGGAGCGTCAATAACATTAGCGATTTTTGGGACTTTTTTTGGGATTGGGCGAATATCAAGGGCGATAAAGGCGACGTTGCCATTCACGATGAGAATGATATGAGCGTTGGCGCAAAATTTTTCCCAAATGGGCACGTTAATTACACTGAAAACATGCTTGTTAAAAATGACGATAGCATCGCCATCATATTTTGGGGTGAGGATCAGATTAAACGAGAATTAAGCTGGTCAGATTTACACGCGCGCGTATCGCAATGCGAACAAATGATGCGCGGTTTTGGGATCCAATTTGGTGACCGCGTGGCCTCATTTATGCCAAACACACCTGAATCCATCATTGCTTTGCTCGCGTGTGCCAATATCGGCGCAATTTTCACCACCGCTAGTCCTGACTTTGGGGTGACTGGCGTGATGGATCGTTTTGGACAAATCAAACCAAAATTATTCCTCTATCCAGATGGGTATTATTATAATGGTAAATGGATGGATGTGCGAACAAAAGCCCTTGATATTGCCAAACAATTAAACTGTACGTCTCATGAAATATCATACAAAACGGGTGCTTGGGCGGAAATAGACACGTACGCCGCCAAACCATTAACGTACACGCGCCACCCCTTTAATCATCCGCTTTATATATTGTTTTCCAGTGGCACGACGGGCATTCCAAAATGCATTGTGCATTCCACGGGCGGAGTGATGCTCCAACACATTAAAGAACATCGATTGCAATGTGATGTAAAGCCGAATGACCCGATATTTTATTTCACGACCTGTTCATGGATGATGTGGCATTGGTTGAGCTCTGGCCTTGGCTCTGGCGCCTCCATACTTCTTTATGATGGCTCGCCATTCATTGATAATGGGCGAATATTGTTTGAATACGCTCAAAGTTCAAAAATGACATTGTTTGGGACATCCGCCAAATTTGTGGATGCCTTGCGCAAAGTTGATTGGGTGCCAAAGGATAATTATGATCTGTCTTCCATCCGATCCTTGGGCTCAACAGGCTCGCCATTGGTGCATGAAAGCTTTGATTACATCATTGAGAATATAAAAAGCGACATTCAAATCAATTCATTATCGGGCGGAACAGATATCGTATCTTGTTTTATGATTGGGAATAATTTGTCCCCCGTGTATCGCGGTGAACTCCAAGGTGCTGGTTTGGGGTATGATGTGATCGCTAGTGATGATGACGGAAACGATCTTGGTAAAGGTGGCGGGCAAGGCGAGCTTGTGTGCCGTAAACCGTTCCCATGTATGCCCATAGAGTTTTGGGGTGATAAAAACGATGAAAAATACAAAGACGCGTACTTTAATGACATCAAAGGCGTGTGGTGTCATGGCGATTGGATTGAACAAACGGTCCATGGCGGGTTTATCATCTATGGTAGATCAGACGCCACGTTGAACCCTGGGGGTGTACGCATCGGTACAGCAGAAATTTACCGTCAAGTGGAGAAAATCCCACAGGTTTTAGACTCGCTTTGTATTGGTCAAGATTTTGATGATGATGTACGTGTTGTTTTATTCGTTATTTTACAAAAAGACGTACAGCTCAATGAGGGTCTTATCGCGCAAATAAAATCTGAAATTCGCAAAGGCGCATCCCCGCGTCATGTGCCAGCTAAAATTATCCAAGTCACGCAAATTCCCCGTACGCGTTCTGGAAAAATTGTTGAACTTGCGGTGCGCAATGTCGTTCATGGACGCCCCGTTAAGAATAAAGAGGCACTCGCCAATCCAGAAGCTTTGAATCAATTCAAAGATTTAGAAGAATTAAAGAGTTAGGTTTCGATCATAACAAAGGAATGCCAAAAATTTCTTAACGCGTACGGACTGGAGTATCCAATCATTCAGGCACCAATGGCGGGTGGTATTACCACGCTAGACTTAGTTGCTGGTGTTAGTAAAAAAGGCGGCTTGGGCTCAATAGGCGCGGCATATATGACGCCATTAGATTTAGATGTCATGCTTAAAAAATTGAATTCGACAATTAAAAATCCTTATTCCGTTAATCTGTTCAAATATAATCTATCAGCACGACCTTTTTGGGATGATAATAACCCAGCTTTAAAAAAGCTGGCGGAGATGTACAAAATATGTGATTTAACGCCATTTAATGAGTATGTGACCCATCATGACCCCTATGATGAACAGTTATCTATTGTTGTGAAACATAAAACGCCGATCGTGTCGTTTACCTTTGGTATTCCCGAGGATGGTGATATTGATGAGATCCATAGATACGGGGGTAAAGTTTGGGTCACAGTGACCACGTTATCTGAGGCTATTGAGGCCTCGCAGCATAATATTGACGCGCTTATTATCCAAGGTATTGAGGCGGGCGGACATCGTGCGAGTTTCAATCAAGATATTGATTTAAAAGATCAAATGAGTAGAGATGCGCTTTTAAATTTAATCGCGAATGAAACCAGTTTACCTATCATCTCATCGGGTGGTCTTATGTCGGGACATGACATTAATACTCAAATTGAGCGTGGTGCAGTAGCAGGGCAATTGGGTACATTGTTTTTAGCCAGTGACGAGAGCGGTGCATCACAATCTTGGAAACAAGCACTGTCACGCGGTGACAATACAATTCTTACACGTTCTTTTTCAGGACGTATGGCACGTGGGAAAGCCAATATATATACAAATTCATTTCAAGATGTTGAACGTAACGTACCGCCATTCCCATATATGAATGAGCTAACCAAACCACTTCGCAGGTACGCTAAGGGTAAAGAAATACCAGATTATCAAAGCCTGTGGGCAGGCCAAAATTGCGCCCAAGTAAAATATGAAAGCACGACAAAAATTATGGATTTTCTTATTAAAGAGTTAGAAGGGTTAAAAGAGTGACTTATCAAATATATTGAAGGGTGTGATTTATTGTGACTAAGTTATATTATAAGGAGATATGTAATGTCAGAAAATGCCACGAACGAAGTTCAATTAATGCAACCCTTAAAAGGTGTGGGGCCTGAGCGTGCGCTGCGTGTAGACGCAACTTACGATGACGGCGAACATCGATCACATGGACAAGCTTACCCATGGGGACAAATCTTTGCTGGCCAAGAGGCCACTCTTACAGATTTTATGGGTTGGCTCGAAAAATATAACGTTCTAAGGATAAAGCTTTTTGACGTGCGTTTATATGATGGTCGTGAAATTTCTGAAGGGTTAGAAGAAACATTCAGAGCCGATTATATGGTGGGAAGTTTGATCGAAAATATGAATGCAGAATTAGAACGTATTCGTCCTAATATCTGTATTGCAACAGAGCTACTTAAATATGACGAAGCGCGCGTTGATGACGGCATAAAAATGACGCCCGAGAAGGTTTCAAAATTATTTGAGGGTAATTTTATGGATCATAAATTGAGCGATGATGATTTAAAAGCCGCCCTTTGCTATCATTCACAAAAACAAAACTTAGCAAGTGCTTTCAATCATCACGGTTATCGCAAAGATGCTGTTGTGCTTGATGTACGTAATCGGTATCAATCTTTATCAGTTACTCAGGGTGTTGTGAACTTAACGGGCAATGTGGTTCTAGAACCGCGCGTGTCTCGATCCAATCACCCTCGACATCAAGCGGCTTAAGTTAGCCTACATCCCCATGCCTTTTTTGTTGTCGTAGACAAGGGAGTTGGTGTTGATTTTTACGTTACGGCCTGAGCCATCACCTTGGCGATCGCCGAACATTTCGCCGTCATGCAACTCTGTTTTTTCGAGGTCTTCTAAATCGGGCACTTTGTCTTGTTTGAGTACGCGTACGGCGGCACGAAAGAATTTACAAAATTTTTCATCCCATTCATATTTTGCGTTTGTGAAGTCTTTGCCCTGCACGCGCGCGCCAAAAATTTCCCATTGTGCGCCATTGCGTGGTTTGCTTTCGCACCACAACCATTGTTTGATGTTTTCGTAAGTGCCATCACCACGGTCGCCCGTCATGAGCTGTAATTCAGCCTCAATGGCGTCTGCGTAGGCGTTGCAACGCACTTCGGCGCTACATAACTCACCTGTTTCCTCATTCGAAGCTTGCCAATACACGCTTTCATAGGGAGCGAGTTCGCGCCCTACGGCTAATTTTTCTAAAATATCTTTAAAACTGCCCTTCATGTCATTGTATTTAATATTATATCATGCAAAATAGCAAAGTATTTAATAAACTAGGATTAGGCACCAAGGCATTCATATGTTCGATATCGTTATTACTGTTACCGCCACTGTTTTACTGACATCTATACTGTTATGGCTTATAATTAGTATATATTTCAAGAGCTTACGCACCATGGTGTTGAGTATAGTTCATGAGGATCGCGCCCGCGAAGATGATTTAAAATCTCGTGAAAAACTGGTCATCGCCGCCGCGATTGAAGGTGAGTTGTCCGCCAATCAAGCGAAATTACAAGCGTTTTTAGTGGTATATCAAGAAATGTTGCGCAATTTAAAAGAGCCAACACGTGCCCCAAAATACAAACAACCAGGTGAAATTATTCACGAAAAGCCTGCGCTTTCGCGCACTATATTTGATGCGTATGCAGATAAACTCGTTCTTTTGGGCGAAACAATGGCGCGTGACTTATCTAAAATTTATAGCGATATAGTCACTGATACAGCCTATAAAACATTGAGTGATGACCTAAGCACCGATCAAACGATTCATATTGTCGAGCGTATTGTTGAGAACGCGCAGACCATGAATGTGCCGATGGAAAAGGCTATTGGCGCGCTCGGGGTTATCGTTCGCAATCGTCAAGTTTAGTCGATCATGATATTCTGGCATTTAGTCCTAATTTCTATCATTCAGGGGTTGACTGATCCGTTACCCGTTAGTTCATCTGGGCATTTAGTCCTTTTGCATCAAATATTTGGTGGCGGTGAATTATCAGGACAAAGCGCTGTGGCTGCTCGAGAGATAGACATCGCGGTGCATATCGGTACGTTGATGGCGCTCATAGTATTCTTTTGGCGTGATGTGGTGCAACTCACCAAAGGCGGTCTCAACATAGTGATTGGTAATGTAAAAAGCGATAACGCGAAATTACTACAATATCTCTTTATCGCGAGTGTGCCCGCCGTTATTGCTGGTTTTTTTCTCGCGCAATTGGACGCTGAATTTTTCTATGACCTGAAACGGCTTGCGGTGCTTAATATTATATTTGGGCTTTTGCTCTATGCCGCCGATAAATGGGGCAAAAATTTAAAATCATTCGATGATTTGGGGTTCAAAAGTGCGTTGTTATTTGGACTTTCGCAAATCTTGGCGCTTATCCCAGGTGTATCACGCTCAGGCATTACGATGACTGCGGGGCGTGCACTCGGATTTGATCGTATGGCAGCAGCAAAATTCTCTTTGCTTATGGCTCTTGTGATTACGGCGGGTGCGGGCGCGCTTGGAACTTATGATGTTGTCCAAGCGGACGGACTGTCCATCGGGTCGCAATTTATTTGGGCGATCATGATGTCATTTATCGCATCTTATATCGCGCTCGTACTATTGATGAAGTTCCTCAAAACCTATGATTTCACGCCGTTTATGATCTACCGCGTCTTGTTTGGTATAGGTTTATTAATCGCCGTTTATTCAGGTGTTTTGGCGTAAATTATCTGCGTCGCGCCATATTTTCTTCGATCAATAATATTAAGCGGAATGGAAACGGGCGTCCGCGCATCTTCTTCTAAGATAAACAATGTGTTTTTCGTTATACCTGAAAACCCCAATAAATGATTGACCATCTCTGGCAATAGATTTTGACCATATGGCGGATCTAAGCACACAAGATCAAAGCTTAACTCTGATTGGAATGAAGAAAGTTGGGATTTTGTGAGATTAAAACGTACTTTATCAATTTTAATTTTTTCCAAATTTTTCTTCGTGAGCGCTAAGGAATCTTGATCGCTGTCTACGAATTGACAAAAACGTGCGCCTCTTGATAACGCTTCGATACCCATAGCGCCTGTTCCGCACGTGCCATCAAGCACCGCTGCTCCGTGCAAGGAAAAACCATGCTTACCCGAGAGCAAACTGTTGAATATAGCTTGTCTCGCTTTGTCCGATGTGGGACGGATTTGGTCAGTTTGCGGGGTTAATAATTCTGTGCCGCGAAATTCGCCTGATGTGATGCGCATGATTGTTTACACGATACCTTTAAGTTTTGATTTAAGAATTTTTGTTGGGACTTCGAGCACCGCGCTTTTAGGCATACCCGCTAACCTGAAGGGGCCAAAACCTTCGCGGATTAGGCGATTCACATCAAGGCCCAAATGTTCCATGACTTTACGCACTTCACGATTTTTGCCTTCATGAATTTCGACCTTGAGCCAATGATTGGTTGAGCCTTTGCTTTCGATCTCAATATGAATAGGGCCGTAACGTACACCATCTATGGTCACGCCATTTTTCATGGATTCAAATCGGCTTTCTGTGATTTTGCCATGCACCCGAGCACGATAGTGACGCGCAATGCCTGTCGAGGGTAATTCCAAAGTTCGTGCTAAATCGCCGTTATTCGTTAATATCAATAAACCTTCAGTGTTTAGATCCAAACGCCCGACTGTGATCACGCGAGGGAGTGATTTGGGCAAATCATCAAAAATAGTTTTGCGCCCTTGCGGATCAGTGTTGGTTGTCAAAAATCCTGCGGGTTTGTGGTATAAAAACACGCGAGGCATAGCATTGCTTATGTTTAAAACCTTACCATCCACACTCACGCTGTCATCGTTTGTCACCGTTGTGGCCACATTTTTTTCAATCACATCATTCACTTTGACGCGACCATCCAAAATATAGGTTTCGGCAACGCGGCGTGAACAAACGCCCGCATGAGCTATACGCTTGGCTAAGCGTTGTTTTGTGGATACAGTGTCAGTCATGGAAAAGGATACTAGTCCGATTGGAATTGCAATGGAAGAGGCTGTTTTGGCAGGTGCGCGCGATGAGGTGCCCATTGGTGCGGTTATCATCGATCAAAATGGTGCAATAATTGCCCGCGCGGGCAATGAAACATGTGAAACCAGTGACCCAACAGCCCATGCCGAAATAATAGCCATACGGCGCGCTAGCAAGGCTTTAGGCAATGCCCGATTGTCTCAATGCACGCTTTATGTGACTTTAGAGCCATGTGCCATGTGTGCAGGCGCTATATCGCACGCAAGGTTAAAAAAACTCGTTTATGGTGCTTATGATCCCAAAGGCGGGGCTATTGATCATGGGCCACGGTTTTTTGAACAATTAACTTGCCTTCATAAACCAGAAATTATAAGTGGGATTGAAGCCGAGGCATGTGGACGCTTGCTCACAGAATTTTTCCAATCAAAGCGGGGTTAATTCGTTTTTTGTGATTGATGATAAACAAGGGTACGAATTTTAACCTCAAGCTGATCGGGTGAAAATGGTTTGACTATAAAATCAATCGCGCCGTTGAGCTTGGTTTTGGTGACAGAGTCTGGACCATCTTGCCCCATGATCATTAAAAAATTTATGTCGCAATGTGCGTTTCTTAAGTGGCGCAATAGCTCAAGCCCACTCATATCAGGTATATTCCAATCGCATATAATGACGTCAATCATATCTTGCGCGTTATCAATAAAATTTAGCGCTTTGCGCCCGTCATGTGCTTCTAATATGTTTCTGATTCCAAAACTCGCCAGCATATTACGAACCAACAAAAGCGTATTTTTTAGATCCTCTACGATTAAAACGCGTGTGGTACTAAGATCAATAAATGTTTTATTGATGTTTTTGTTGTCATTCATAGCGCGTGCATCACTCTGTCTTATCCGATGGGAGAACACGCCATTGACCCGCGAGTTTGGCAAGCTGTGACGAAAACTTTGATGCGTTTTGCTCGGATGACGAGGCTTTTATTTCATCATAAGAAGGTGATAATTCACCGCAATTTTTGGAGTGTGAAACGTTGTGGCCACTCACACAATGCGCGCTATTAATCGTATTACTTGATGTTTTCTTAGGGTTTGTTGTATCTGACATGAAAATCCTTACTACTATAGATTGTATTACTATCACGTTTCAGTTAAGTAAAAATTAAAGTCACATACGAACGTAGGACAAAAAAACGCCCTCGGGTTACGAGGGCGCAAGAATTAGGTCAATTTTAAAAAGAAGGAGCACACATCGGTTATGTTGATCGTTTTGATCGGTTTGTCCTCACACCGCCAACGCACGTCCATGTATTTAATTTACATAAAATTGTATCTATTGTCAACCTTTTTCTATCATTCTTTTTTTATGAGCCTTATGTTCTGCCCAAACAAAGTATGCAAGCATAAGAGTAAAAAACGCTGAAGCGCCTATTGTGCCTAGATTTAATCCACCATGATCAAGTGGTTTTGTTAGGAAATCACCAAATGTTGCCCCAAATGGGCGCGTAAGAACAAAGGCCACCCAGAATAGGAAAATAGAGGATATTTTCGTCCGATAATGTAAAATAACGGTAATAATCAACAAAGCCGAAATAATAGCAGCGCCTCCTGCAAATCCGACTCCTAAATTATCGGCTAAGAAATCCCCTGCGGCCGTCCCAAGCGTGTTGGCGAATAAAAAGGCAATCCAGTAAAAAATTTCAGGGCGTGATTGTGTTATATATTCAACCGATAAAGAGCGTTCTTTCCAATACCAAACCGCTAATGTGAGTAATAATCCTATAATAAGGATCAAGGATCCAAGCCCATATCCAAATCCCAAGGTGCGATCCATGAAATCTGATATGGCTGTGCCAACAATGCTTGTGGACGTGAACACAAGCCAGTAAATCACAGGATCATATCTTTTAATGGCGAGTTTAAGCGCCAAAAATATACCAAAAATGGATAAGAAAATAAGAGATGTTGTGGCATAACCCAAATCGAGGCGCATGGAAAATAAATCTGCGCCTGTTTCGCCCAATGTGGTGGCGGCGATTTTAATGATCCAATAAGACAATGCTATTTGCGGGACGCGATTCAAAAGGGATGGATTGTTTGTCATGAAGACCTTCCTGACGGCGATTTTATAACGCGCTCATCATGTATCATGAATAATCCTATTTTTGGCAATGTCACGTGAATAATATGACGATCAAAACGCGTTATATATTTTTAGATAATTTTTCTTTTAACTCTAAGATATCTTTTGGTAACTCAGCCTCAAAACTAACAATTTCCTGCGTTTTTGGATGGACAAATGAAAGCTGTCGGGCGTGCAACATTTGTCTCTTCGTATTTAAGACTAAATCCCTGATCCCTTCATCGGTGGTCATTCTTTTGATGCGCGCTTTGACGGACGTTAATGGAATATAATAGGTCTGATCGCCAATAATAGGGAAACCTGCATGTGATAAATGAACACGGATTTGATGCGTGCGCCCTGTGGCGAGCTGGCAATCAAGCCATGACATTTCACTGTTCATGATCACCGCTTTACGCGTGATATGGGTAAGCGCATCTCGCCCCTTGCCAGTCACCGCCATTTTAATACGATCTTTTGGATGACGTCCTATAGGCCCGTCAAAACTCATTTGTGGCAATGGCGGCACGCCCCACACAAGCGCTGTGTATATACGCGTGACATCGCGTGCCTCTAATTGACGTGTGAGCGACAATCGCGCTGTTTCCGTTTTGGCGACCACCATCAAACCAGATGTGTCTTTATCAAGGCGATGCACCAGCCCAGGGCGCGTTTCATCACCGACATCAGCAATATCTTGCCCCAAATAATGCATAAGACCGTTCACGAGTGTCCCATTGTGATTACCCGCGCCAGGGTGCACCACAAGCCCTGCTTGTTTATTGATCACCAAGATATCATCATCCTCGAACACAATGTTCAAGGGTATGTCCTCGGGTTCGATATGATCTAGGTTCGGTGCCTCGATGGCCAAATGGAGCAAAACGTCAAATTCTTCCAAGTCAACATCATGCCAACTTGTCACCGCTTTATTGTCTTCATCTTTCAGTTGCCCAGCTTTGATAGCTTTTTGCACTTGGCCGCGGCTAATGTCTTGGTCTTTGAAAGCATCCGCTACCGCTTTATCAAAACGAGTGGATGTGTCATCAAGGGATAATAAAGCGCGAAATGTGATCATAATGGTTTCTTATGTACATGAGTTCGTCTGTGATATGCAATGCCTCTTGCAAAGAGCGTTCAATTAGGCTTGATTATGGCGTAATGTATGCATCGCGCCCCAAACTGAAAATATTGATTGTTTCTGATGCGTGGGAGCCACAAATCAATGGGGTTGTGCGCACATATCAACACATTATCCCTCATTTGGAAGCGCTAGGACACGAGGTCAAAGTCATTGGCCCAAAACA
>JBBKXB010000015.1:0-34324 GCA_037969255.1 Bdellovibrionales bacterium
TTGGTGCTCTCGGCACTGATCGCCATGATCGCGATTTATAATGCGTTGGAATTATACCAACCCTTTAACAAGCTTCTTTGGCTGATTGGCTATGCTCCATTTTTTATACTTACATCTTATACTTACAGTCCCGCACTTGGCTGGGGTACGGCCCTATTCGGTCTATTGTGGCTCGTATGCGCGATCGTAATTCCAGGGCGTTATACGCGCATCACAATCATAATAGGATCGTGCGCCATTTTATTACAAGGTCTCATGATGGGATTGTTTTTAACCGTTGAACCCAGCACATTGCCAAATTTCATATGGCCCATCGTGATCATCAGCGCATTAATGTGCGCCCTTGGTTGGTTCATTGGGGAAATGCCATCATTATCGCCATGGCTCATACACGGATTTATTGGATTTGTGGGTGTGGGCGTTTTGATTACACATGATAGCGGTGTGGCGGGCGCTTTGTCTGTGACGCTTGGATTCGTGGTTATTGAGGCCATGCGCTTACTCACCGCTTTCCGCGGCACAAAAGCCGCGCCCGTAATTTTATCGGATGGGACAACAGCATGTACGCATTGATCATTGTATTATTGGCCATTATCACCAATGCGCTGGCGGGCGTATCAATGAAATTATTGACCATACAAACGCCTCTCGAATTCACGAAAAATGGGATCATTGCGATTTTACAAAATCCGTATGCGTGGTTGGCTGTGACCTGTTACGGGTTGGCGCTCATATTATTTACACTTGCGCTATCAAAACTTGATTTGTCACTCGCGTATCCAACAATTGTTTCTGGCGCAATTACATTGGTCACAATTTTATCCGTGCTTTTATTTGGTGAGAGCTTTACCCTATTCAAAGCCATCGGGATCATGCTTATATTATCGGGCGTTTACTTATTGTATAGGACTTAAAAAACATGCTTCAAATGATTGCACCACTTGATAAAACCATTAAATTGTCTGTGGTTATACCATGTTATAACGAAGAAGAGGTGATTGACGCTTTGCTTGCACGCCTTGTGCCCGCCTGTGAAAAACAAGTCGGCAAGGCGTACGAAATTTTATTAGTAAATGATGCCAGCACAGACAATACATGGGCTGTGATTTGTGCCGCAAACGCGAAAAACCCTCTCGTAATAGGCATTGATCTGGCACGCAATCATGGTCATCAACTGGGACTTACGGCTGGATTAGCTTTTGCACGAGGGCAGCGCACATTTATATTGGACGCCGATCTCCAAGACCCACCAGAATTGCTTGCTGATATGTGGCAAAAAATGGATGATGGCGCCGACGTGGTTTATGGACAACGTCGAACGCGTGACGGAGAAACAAAGTTTAAAAAGATCACAGCCAAATGGTTTTATCGCCTCCTTGATAGTATGACACACGTTAAAATTCCAAAAGATACGGGTGATTTTCGACTTATTTCGCGCGCAGTATTAGAGGCTTTGCAATCTATGCCTGAACAGCAACGCTTTATCCGCGGCATGGTGGCATGGTGCGGGTATAACCAAGAAGCTTTATTGTATGATCGTGACAAACGATTTGCTGGGGAAACGAAATACCCGCTTAAAAAAATGATAAAACTCGGGCTTGATGCGATCACATCATTCTCCGTGAAGCCTTTGCAAGTTGCTTACATCATCGCTTTTTTCACAGGAATTTTTGCTGGCCTTGCATTGTTGTGGACGCTTTATGTGTTTGTCACCGAGGACACCATCCCAGGGTGGACATCGCTCATGGCGGTTATATTGATGTTTAGCGCCATTCAAATGTTTGTGTTGGCTATTTTTGGAGAGTATCTAGGGCGCGTGTATATGGAGGCTAAACAACGCCCACTTTATAATGTACGTGAAGTCACACCGCGCAAAGCAACACCATCCAATACAAAATGACCAGTAGTCAAATAGTGCGCCATCCCGTCACGCTTTTTATAGCCATGGCGGTGCTTATTCTTATCGCGCATTTTACATCGTTAAGTGTTTTTTATGTTCAAGATGATGCTTATGCGTGGCTCGAGAGCGCTAATTGGAAGTCCATTTACGCAACGGCTAATACGGCGCTCCAATACCGTCCTAATGCTTGGTTTTTAACGTACTTATTGGATCAAATAGCGCCAGATGAGCCATGGCCTTTGCGAGTCATGGGTATGTTCATTTTATGGCTGACGGGCGTGTTGACCTATTATGTGGTGCGTGCCTTAAGTAAAAGCAATCTCTTAGCAATCATCACGAGTCTTTTGGTGATCACCCACCCGGCATTTTATTCATACATGACGCTTTATTTGTCAGCTGTGATGACGGGACTTGGACTTATATTTGTTCTGGCAGGAACATTGGCGTCGCATAAATATTCCCAGCATCAAAGGCGCATAACTTATGGACTAACCATTTTATTTTTGCTCCTCGCGCTCACGTCTTATGAGACCGCAATCATAGTTTTACCCATCATGATCGGCATTGATTATTTGTATGCCCACAGCCCTAAAATATTAGCCACAGTTAAACGATACACCCCTCACATCATCATCACATTTATTTATCTATACATCCGAAAAACAGGTATTGATCAATTTGCTTTGAACAATGAAACCAATCAATACAACATCTCATTAGAAAATATATTATATAATATAAATTATTTATACGATATTGTGCTTGGGCAATACATTAATGATTCACAATTTTTATCATTTTTTATTATATTTTTCATTACGTTAGGAAGCATATTATATGTGCATATTTACAAAAAATGGCGTCTGTTTATAGGGGCAATCTCTTGGCTCATCTTAGGCGCTTTGCCCTTCATAATAATACAATCAATGTCACTACATTACGGTGTATATAGTATTATTGGATTTTGTTTATTGCTCGCCATGGCCGTCACTTTGGTTTGGCAGAAACGGTCATTCTCGGGAATAATCATTTTCTCGTTATTGATCATCATAAATATATTAGCAAACCATAGCAGCTATAAAAATAACATTCTCACAAGCATGGCGTATACGGGTCAAAATATTGTCACTAAGTTTGAAGACCTTAACATCGAAAATCGAAATGTAATCATGATGAACATGAGCAATCATCTGGCATGGCGCATTCATTTTGGAAATTCGATTAATATTGCACATCGTGATAATCCCTACATTATTGAGTTTCCACAAGGGGATTGGCCGATCAAAACAAACGATACAGCGCGTGTTATATTTGTTGAAAATTTTACAGATGATACGTCAGATTTAAAAACAAAACTGTATGATATAACGCCTTATCATAAACCTGATGCGCCGATCAAAACCATGTCGTTCAACAAATGGAGGCCAGATAATAATAAACCTCTTACTGTGATCGCGCCTAATAATGTAACGTTAAGCGCACATATTAATACTATCACATGTCAAACAATTGGCGACACAAGCGCCCTCACATTTCCGCCAGGCGTTTGGACAAAAGATGATTACATTCTTGCCACGCCACTAAATGCCTCAGACAAACCACCCCAGTTAACCATTCAATATTCGATGAATTTACCAACGGGTAGCCACTATCAAAGATGTAGTGATACAATTTTTACCGATGAGTAAAATATTAATCACAGGGGGCGCAGGATTTATTGGCGCACATGCGACGCAAGCACTCGTATCCAAAGGGCATGATGTTATAATTTTTGACAATTTGAGCAACGGATTTAAAGAGCAAACATTGGGTCAAAAACTTATTGTTGGCGATATTAGAAATTTCAATGATTTAAATGATGCCTTCAAGCAACACAAAGATATTGACGGCGTGTTTCATTTTGCGGGGTTAATTGAGGCAGGACGCTCTGTCACAGAGCCAGACCTATTTCATGATGTGAATGTAAATGGCACAAAAAATCTTTTGAAAGTTATGGAAGCTCATGCCGTAAAAAAATTGGTGTTTTCGTCAACGGCGGCTGTGTACGGCTCCCCAATTACAGATATCATTGATGAAGATCATCCACTTAATCCCATCAATCCTTATGGCGAGACAAAAAAGATCTGCGAAGAACTCATTCATGACGCCCATAATGCATGGGGATTAGAGCCCGCTATTCTACGTTATTTTAATGCGGCTGGTTGCGACCCTCAAGGTCGTATTGGCGAACGCCATGATCCTGAAACGCATTTGATTCCACTCGTGATTGATGCGGTTTTGGGGAAGCGCTCATCTTTGGAAATATTTGGCACCGATTACGATACGCCTGATGGGACGTGTGTACGCGATTACGTACATGTGTGCGATCTGGCTGATGCCCATGTCAAAGCTTTTGATAGGCTAGATACAATGTCCGAACCCCTCATTTGCAATCTGGGAACAGGCAGGGGATTTTCAGTACAAGAAGTCATTGAGACAGCCAATAAAATATTACCTACACCCGTTGCGTATAATGAGACCAGGCGCCGTGAAGGCGATCCCGCCATATTGGTTTGTTCCATCGGAAAAGCCAAAAAAATGATAAATTGGACGCCTAAATATCCATTATTAACGGACATGATACAGCATTGTTATGCATTTAGAAAAAATTTTTAAACATTAGATATCACCACTCGTAACCGAGCGAGAGGAAATATTCGGTGTCATCTTCCACCACACCTAACGCTGGAGCATTATCCCAATCAAAATCTACGCCAGCGCGTGCAAATATGTCGCCCGCAATAGGCGTTTCAACACCCGTTGAGCTTTCGAATAAAAAAGCACTCGCCGTTTCAAATGGCACGGTTAAATCATTATTGTGAAAGATTTTGATGTCTTCATAAACATCCTGCTCATAATTGGTGGTGAAATGTGTCGCGAGCCCATTATTGCTAAGACCATTGCTAAATTCTTCTTTCTCATACCCAAGCCCCAGCGTGAAAGCGAGTGAAAGATCATCGCGATCATAGGCTTGATAACCAGGGCCTGTGAAAAAGCGAGAACGCAAATCTAAATTGTCATCATCATCACGTTCAAATCCAATTTGCGTATCCCAAAACCATTTTTCGGCATAAAAATAATCATGCGCGAGGCGTGTTGACCAGCCCAAATCTCGTTTCGTGCCATCATCTTTTTCAAAATTATAATCGCCTTTGAAATTAGCGCGGCGCTTATCCCAGCGCGCCGTAATATTAGCAGTAGTATCAAATTCTTTATCGTCATCGTTCCCACTCGTCAGCAATGCATCAACGGTAACTTTACCCGTCCACACAGCGCCCCAAAGACCCGCTTGTTTTGTTGGTTCTGTTGTGTCTTGTGTAACATCCAAAACTTCTGCGGTTGTTTCAGGTAAAATTTCAGTCGTATTAATTATTGAGTTATTAACAGCCATTGGTGCAGGCGCCACAGATGTGCTCATCATCTGAACGATGTCGGTTTGGAGCGCTTCATTATCCGATTGCACCCCTGCAATTTGGTCAAGTGGCACATTGAACAAACCGTAGCTCGTTTGTATGATCACTTGTCCGGCGGTGTATGTATCAATTGCACCGCTAAAGCGATCGCCATTTTTAAGGAACAATTGATCCATCGCAATGGCGTGTGTTGATAAAGCTGTAAGGGCAAGAACGGCACTGTAAAAGATGGTTATATTCATGGGGTCATTCAAACCACACTAAAGTGCCTTTTTCAACCGCCAAAACCATCATTAATCGAGATAAAACGGAACAATGTCATCAATCGATTTTGGCATTTCGACGCCCAAATTTTGGATGGTTTTATTACCTTTTAGTGCTGTTTCACTCACCACATTATCAGATTTTAAGAGCTTGATTTGATCGGTAGTTAAAAGTGGTTTAGGAAGCACCGACAATAGTCTGGCTTGGATATTGGCCACTACGGTTGGTAAATTAATTAACATGCGCTTGCGGCTTGTGAATTTTGCAATTTTTTCAAGACATTGTTTAAATGTCACAATATCTGGCCCACCCAGCTCATACGTTCCGCCTCTTTTATCCAGCGCATTTATAATGGCGTCCGCCACATCTTCAACCCACACAGGTTGGAATTTAGTATTACCACCCGCTATGAGCGGTAAAACGGGAGAAAATTTTGCCATGTCATTAAATTGATTGAAAAAATTATCGTATTTTCCAAATACAATCGAGGGACGGATGATAACGGCATTATCAAACTCTTCTCTCACAATGTCCTCGCCTATAGCTTTGGTTTGGGCATATTTAGAGGGTGAATTTTTATCGGCACCAATGGCAGATACAAAAACAAAACTCTTAACATCATGTTTTTTAGAGAGTTGCACGGAAAGTTTGGGCGCATCCACATGCATGTTTTGAAATGTTTGTTTACCTTTTTCAAAGAGCAAACCAATAAGATACACGACGTTTTTAGAACCTTTTATGGCTTTTTCTAAAACCACCTCATCACTCATATCGTTTATAAAATATTCCAGATTTGGGTGCTGAAAATTCAAAAAAGGTTTGTCAGGATGTCGCGACACTATGCGAACAATATGTCCTTTCGCGAGTAGTTTTTTGCTTAGCTCTACACCGATAAAGCCTGATCCACCAATTAAAGTTGTGACGTTTTTATTCATGAATTACGAATGTATAGGGCTATCGCGTAATAACAAGATCAAAGTTTCAAAGCCTCGAGGTCTTTTTTAAGCGCCGCACATCTGGCACTAATCTCTTTTTTCTCTAACGCGTTTAATGATCCGCTTTTGATATCTTGTTCGATCTCATCGCTCACAGATTGCAATGCCTCCACATGGCGATCATAACGACACATTGGCATCAGCGTTTCAACACTGGCTATTAGGCGATTTAGGATAACGGGCATCATGCGTCCACTATGACGAATTTGTTCGTACGCATTTCGTACCATGTCAATTTCACTCGTTGATTTGACCATAACACGCGGGGTTTTCTTATCATCATAATCAATGGGTTCTGGCAACTCTCTTGATAATAAAAACGCCAAGGCATTCGTAACGTGATCGATAACGCTTAAGGCCGTGTAACTGTCGTTAATGCCTGGTGAAAGCGCACGAATAGCAATTTCAACAAGATGATGTAGTGAATATTCAATGTCTTGAGTGGACGTTCGACTTTCACCAATAACAAACGCATTATTTATATCCGATAATAAATCACTATCTTTAAAATTAGTTTTTGAAATTTTTGCCACCACTTGATGTTTGACCACGTGATCACCCGCGCCAAGTAAAACTTTAATGTGGGTATTATTGTCAGTGGCCAAATTAAGCAATTCGTTGCGGTCTATATATTGAATATAGCCGTTTTTAGAGCTGGTGATGCTTGTGGTGTTCCTATCATAACTGGCAAGCCATTTTTTATGCGGCGTTTTTTCTTTATCACCCTTTTCATGCGTCAATCTATTTATAGAAGCCATAAGGTTTTCAGACACTTTTTTGATCATTTCATCGGCAATGCAAGATTTACCCAAATGGTTTACAAATCCTAACAACGCAAACAAATTGATAAAACATAACGTAAACACAAAGCTAATGGTTAAACTCGGTAATTTAAAATCATCTTGCGCATCATATAATATAATGGATAGCGCGAAACAGGCGATGACCGCACCAAAGAAAACGCCAATAAATTGTTGCGTTTTAGAATCGCGCATGAAAGTTCTAATGAGTCGTGGCCCTAATTGAGATGCCGCCAAAGTGAGCGCCACAATGGTGATGGATATGGATAATGTCGCCATAGTGATCATTGATGCAAGGAGCGCGATGGTCACTCTTTTAGCGTCTTCCACGCCCCCATTATATAAGAATTTCGTGAAATCATACTCGCTCAACACGCCACGTTCCGCAAAATACACGCCAAATGTTAAGCCTAAGTACGTTAAACTGATGACAACTGGCAAAAACCAAAGGTTGCCGCTAAACATTTTCCAAATATTATATAGTTTTGAGATCATAATTTGTGGTGTTGCCAATGCATTAAAACTGAGATAGTTCCCCGCGACCACTCTTTTTCTGTAATCATTTATACAATATTGACAAACAGAGTTATCCACAGTATAAGAATTTTGTCTCCATTCACACTCATTTGAAACCTTTTTGGTTATTGGTGCGTATGAATTACATGAGACAATAGATCAGGAGAAGCGTCATGCTAATCGTAACAACGAATAACAGTGCGGATGTCCGCCAAAACAAGCCAGAACGCGACATTGGTAAACGCTGGCGCTCGTTCAACGATGTTTTGGACACAGAGGCCAATGAACCCCGCTATATGGGCAAACGTATCTCTTATCGTGATTTAAATTCAAAAGATAACGGCATTGAAAAGGCGAGACTGAATGTCGATGAGATTAAAATCTTAAATGATCGTCGCGCTTTATTGTCTTATGATGATAAAAAGCTCAACAGCCACAAAGTTTACCGTAAAACGGAACGCGCCAATGAAAATGAAGTCGCGTCACTGTTTAATCCGCAGAACGAAAAAACCGAAATTATTATCTAATAAATTTCTATCGCCTCAAGCTATAAATATGGAACGATTACTCTATATGTATGTTTGCAGATAAACATACACAAGGAGACACCATGACCAACACAGTTTTAAAATCGGACATTAAAGTCGGCAACGCCGTCGCCAAATCATTACAAGCCATGCTCGTGGACACATATGGATTATTCCTAGCCACGCATAATTATCACTGGAATGTTGAGGGCCCTCACTTTGCCTCACTCCATCAATTGTTTGAAGCACAATACAACGAATTATTCATCGCCATTGACGATATTGCCGAGCGTATCCGTGCTTTGGGCGATTATGCGTTGCCGTTTGAAGGCTCTGAAATTGTTGGTCAGCTTAAAAACATTTCAAACCCTCTACTTAAAGAAAAAGGCGCTGATAAACGTGCGCACATGATGATCGAAAACTTACTCACGATGAACGATAATGTCATAAAAGCCGCGCAAAACACTAAAAAAGCGGCACAAAATAATGATGATAATGAAACCGAAGACATGATGATCGCCCGCATCCAAGTCCATCAAAAAACAGCTTGGATGCTTAACGCGCTCATTCAATAAAATTTGCACGTATACCGAATGAAGCCGTGGCAACTCCCTTGTCACGGCTTTTTTAATGCAATATTCTTATTTCTAGATGCGCATCACCAAAACCATGACAAGAGATGATATAGGGGCGAGCCCTATTCCAGATTTGGTAACAGGCACTCCTTTTTTATCCAGTTTTGAATTTTGTCCGACGGGGTTATTTTATGCGCCTCTTAAACTTTACGGTCTGATCTTAGCATTGCGTTATGGTGGGCTAACGATACCCACCATTGCCGATCCTCTATTTGATACGGGCGGCGTACATGACGAGTCCAAATATCAAATTTATTCCCAAATACCCGACTCCATCCGCAGCCATTTTGCGCATACTTTATATTTATTCAATGATGGTCAAAAATCACTTGATGCACGCACATCGCAATCAATATTGATGATTGAGGGCGCTGGATGGGCGTTTCCCATTATCATCAAGCCCAATATTGGTCTGCGCGGTATGGGTGTGCAAAAAGCCCATAATCGAGATGATGTTAGAGCGTATCTAAAACAGTTTCCCGAGGATGAAGCCGTGATTTTCCAACCGCTTTATGATTATGCGGGCGAAGTAGGATTGTTTTATATCCGCAAACCTGATGAGGAAAAGGGCCATATATTTTCACTCACGGCCAAATTTTTCTCACATGTGATGGGTGATGGGATAAGCACATTAAAAGAGCTTATTCAAAACCATCCACGCTACGGAAAAATCGCACATGTTTACCTCCCGCGTCATAAAAAGAACTGGGAAAGGGTTTTAGAAAATGGTCAAGGATATAAAATAGCGTTTGCAGGATCGCATTCACGGGGCACAATTTTTAAAGATGCCACACATCTTGTGACGCCAAAAATGACCGAGGCATGGGATACTCTATCAAAACAAATTCCTGAGTTTTATTTTGGGCGGTTTGATGTGCGCTTTGAAAACTGGAAAGACCTCGAAACACTCCAAAATCTCAAAATAGTTGAAGTGAATGGTGCGAGCGCCGAGGCCACGCATGTGTGGGATTCAAGCATGTCGCTTTGGAAAGCTTACAAAACGCTCATGGAACAATATAAATTGGTTTACCAAATTGGGGCGATGAATAAAAAACGCGGATTTGAGCCGATGCCCTTAAAAGAATTATTAAAACGCGTGAAACATGCCGATGAATTGGTTCTCAAATATCCGCACACGCATTAATGTAAGAAAAAATTAAAGCTCCAACGCCCTTACAATGGTTTGCTTTACGAGCTCGTATTCTTCCCATGGAATAAAATGTCCACGGTCATTCAAAAGCTGTATGTCAACCTCAGCATTCGCCATTTTATCCATTGCGTATTGAGCGTTACCCATGGGCACCAGCTTATCATCCACGCCTTGGATCACAAACACGGGCACATTGACCTTGGACACCAATGTATCCAGCTCCACGAGTTGCGCTTTAAGCGGTATGATCTCTTGGTTAGATTGATTAATATCACTTGGTAACAGAGCGTGCATCAACGCATTATTGGCCATGAGATTATACCAGCGCGCTTCTTCTAAATCGGGATCAATTGCTGGGGCGAGCAATACCAACGCTTTGATGCGCTCAGGATAGTCAACCGCCATTCGCAATGCCACAGGCCCGCCATAAGAATGCCCCACCACAATAATTTTTTTATCATGTTCAACAGTCTTGATCATCGCTTGAGCTTGATTGGATAAAGATGGTTCAAGCGCGTCACTTTTTGAGCCTCCATAACCTAGTCTGTCGGGCGCCACCAAGTATGCGCGTTCATTCAAATCCTCATCAAAAAGATAATCTTGCCAAGCTTCCCACCCCCCAGGTGATCCATGGATAAACAGGACGGGTGGATTATTAGGATTGCCCGTATGCGACACATTCACTGTCATTGAACCAATGATAACTTTATTTTCTTCAAAATGAGCGCGTTGCTCAAGCGTATCGCTTGGTTCTTTCACTTTATAAGGTTGAGGGAAACACGCGTTTAAAATAAACGCTGTGACAATAATTAATGGATATTTCATGCGCATAATGTCTGCGAATGGGGCGCTGTGATGTCACTGATTGATAAAGGCGAAAACTTGCTTTGATTGGTTGCGGGCGCGGCATAGTAATCCATGCGCATCGTCTCATTTTTAATATCAATACAAGTGATGCTTGTGGTGGCACGTTTTAACAAAGAGCGATTCATGAGCACTGATTTTTCAATGTTTTTTTCATCTTGATCTACATGAAATGTGGGAATATGCGTGTCTTTTAAATATTGAGGCGCGCTTAACCATTTTTGAAACGCGTCATGACGGTGTTTTTTAACGGCCTCTTGTTGCCATGATGACGATGTTAGCAATATCCAGTTTTTTTGCCATTCTGATTGAGGTTTATGGATGGATTGTCCATCCCAATATATCTCAAAAATCAATTTATCATCCCCATAAAGCAATCGAAACGCTCTGCACCCGTCATAGCTTTTTTTGATGATGCCTGTTTCTAAATAAGAAGGTATGACCGAGCCTCTACTCTTTGGATTGTCGATGACATGATCATCTTCTTCATATCCATTCAATATACAGGCCCATAGGTTTTTGACTGGATTCATGCCAATCCAAGTGCCATTTGATAAGCTATCTTGAGGTGCATAAATATTTTCATTCCAGCGGAAGGGAGCGTGTTCTATCCCGCGTTCAAGAGATTCATCGCGGTTCATGGTGACCTGAAAACCTTGGGCACCACGGCGGACAGTGAGCGTACACATTAGGTTTTTTTAAACCCTCTATATTCAAGTGTCGATGGTGCAACACAAATATCTCTATCAATATTAATATTTTGCATATGCGCTAAAAACGTGATGTCCGACGTATGGTGAAGACCATGACCTATGACATACATGATTTCACGTGACAAAAATGTTGGCACTTGAACAGCCAGAATATCCGACGTCATTTTTTCGCTCAAAAACATGGTTTGATCCAAAACTTGAGTCTTCACATAACCACTAAGAATATTTATCATCTCATCAAGCCTTACTATCGCTTTAGATTTAGATGTTTCAAGTATGGCATCACTTACACGATCACGATCATCGTAATCCACCACACCATTCCCTTTTATGGCCTTATCAACAGCCTGTAAAAATTGAATGGTGTGGCGCATATGCTGACCAATTGTAGAAAAACCATCAACTTGTTGCACGTAATGGTCATCCCCAATATAAGCAAGAATTTTATGAAATTTTGATTGTAACTCTACCAGACTGGCCTGAAAAACAGCCTGATAATGATCATCGTCACTATTGGAATTAATCGCTAAACGGGATGACATGAGATTAGTTCTTCCTGCAGATCAATGAGCATAGCGTGTCTTTGTGCGTGTACACTAAAAAAGCGCATGATACCCATACGCCCACAGCCATGCCAAATAATGTGCCGCCATCACCCAAAACTTCAATACCAAGGGGTGTAAACAAGTGAAAGAAAATGGCGCCCGTCATTATGCATAAACCCAATAACGCACCCAAAGCGGTTAATAAATAACGTGTTAAAAACAAACCAGCGAGTAACATTAATGACGCCATCAATTCACCCGTGCCAATGACATACGCATTAAAAATGCCGGGGGGAACGAACAATCCATCATGGCCTAAACCAGCAGCCCACGTATTCAATGTGCCAAAAATATGATCAGTTTCCGTCGAACCTGTAAATTTGAAAAACAATGATTGGATGAAAACGAATGACACGAAAAGACTCAGTACGCTTTTAATTAATGTTTGCTTGGTCATGGTTTCCCTTTGAATTATTAATTTTATATGTGTTTAATACCTAATACTCATGGTATGTAGGTTTAGTTACAACGTAAACAGGGTTTTTTTCATGGAATACCAAGATTTTCTGGTTTTATTGCAACAATTGACGGATCAACCCGTCATTTTTGCGCTTTTGATAATCTTCATGACGTTTGTAATTGAAGATCTTGCCACCACAGGATCGGCGCTTATTGCCTCACAAACTGATGTTCATTATATACTGCCTTTAACAGCGTTATTCGTGGGGATAGTTATTGGGGATGTGGCTCTTTTTTTTATTGGAAAATATGCCAGTAAAACCAAGCTCATTCAAAAATTTCTATGTGATAAGAAAGTGCAAAAGGCACAAGAGCTTTTGGATAAAAATTTGATTATTGCCATTTTTGGCTCTCGGTTCTTACCTGGCATGCGGTTCCCAACCTATGTGGCCATTGGTGCTTTGGGCACATCGTTCTCTCGTTTTATAACGATTGTTTTGATCGCAGTGGGTATTTGGACAGGCGTATTGTTTTATTTGTTTTACACACTTGGTCAATCTGCCGAAAACATTATGGGCGCCTTAAAATGGGTCTTTTTAGGTGCATTGGTGCTTGCTTTTGTAGTCGTGCCAAAAGCTTTGACGTATTTTCTTCAGAAAAAAGCTCAGTAATAATCTTTACCAATTTCAATTTCAGGGCGATCATTTTTGGTACGCCACGCGTTGCTATCACGCAATGAAAACACACAGCCACAATATTGCTGAGCGTAAAATTTTTCATCTTTGGCGATATCATACATGCGCTCGCTGCCTTTAAAACTACGCCAATTGTACGTCCAATAATCAATGCCTTCGTAATGCGAGGCTGCACGTGTACCGCTATCATTAATCTGGTTCATATCTTTCCAGCGCGAAATACCAAGTGAGCTGGTAAACACGTTAAAGCCATTTTCGGACGCATGAAGCGCCGTACGCTCAAATCGCATGTCAAAGCACATTGTACAGCGTTTGCCCTTTTCAGGCTCCCATTCGAGGCCTTTGGCACGCTTAAACCACTCTTGAACATCGTAATCAGCATCAATGAACTCAATGCCAAGTTTTTCGGCATAACGAATATTCTCATCTTTGCGCAAACGATATTCTTTGATCGGGTGAATATTGGGATTATAAAAGAAGATCGTGATATCAAGACCACTATCCACCATGCGCGAAATCACGTCTCCAGAACATGGCGCGCAACAGCTATGAAGCAAAATCTTTGTTTCATTATTTGGTGTTTCTAAGTTGGGGCGATCAATCGTTTCAAGCATATCGCTTTTATAGAATAAAGCGTTGGAAAATTCAAATAATCTCTTGTGAAAACTTCACCAATATCATAAATAATTTATCCATGAATGGCATTTTACCAGTACTTAAAGTTTATTTTTCTGTCTGTTTATTAACATTTTTGGGATTGTCCGCTCCTTCTGTGGCAGACGATGAAAATCCTACAATTCATGCCCCTATAGGCGTGATGGGCGATCACATGCACCAAAAAGGCGAGTTTATGCTCAGTTACCGTTTTATGCGCATGGACATGGAAGGGTTGCGTTCTGGCACAAATACTTTGGTACCAGAAACAGTGGCAACGACCATTGCCAACCGCTTTTCAGGAACAGCAGGGCAACCACCAACGTTGCGTGTTGTGCCATTACAAATGACCACGGACATGCACATGATCGGCGGTATGTATGGTCTGAGCGATGATCTTACATTGATGGTTATGGCCAATTATATTGATCGCGACATGAACCATGTGACATTCCAAGGCGGTGCAGGCACAACGCGTTTGGGAGAGTTTCAAACGCGCGCCAAAGGATTTGGCGATACGCGTGTTGGCGGTATGTATCGCCTATTTGATAGTGAAAATAAAACACATCATATTCACGCCAATCTGGGTCTAAGCTTGCCAACAGGATCAATAACGGAGCGTGATAACGTGCTGGCTCCAAGTGGCGCAACGCCAAACCTACGCCTCCCTTATGCCATGCAACTTGGAACGGGGACTTATGATTTACACTCAGGCTTGACCTATACGGGACAAAATTTAGATTGGTCATGGGGTGCGCAATATATGAATGAAATTCGTCTTGAAAGTGAAAATGATGAAGGATATGCGTGGGGCGATAAACATGAACTTAACGCTTGGTCACAATATCACTTCACGCCATCATTTTTAACCTCCTTTCGATTATCCGCGCAAACACAAGAAACCATTGATGGTATTGATGTTAATATCGTGGCGCCTGTGCAAACTGCCGATCCGAGCAATTATGGTGGAGAGCATATCAATTTATCATTGGGTGGTGCCTATACAGGTCAAAATAGCATTTTAGCAGGGCATGAGTTTGCCGTAGAAGTGACTATGCCATTATATCAAAATCTTAATGGTGTGCAGTTAGAAAGTGACTATATGCTCACGGCAGGTTGGCGACATAAGTTCTAAAATTTTTGTTATTTTTTCTTTGTTAGGCCATTATATTTGTGGGCAAGTATACCGCCCAATACCAGTGTCGCGACAATCACCACAAAAGCCAGAATTGCCAGTCCATAATAGCCAAAGCCCAAAATCAAACCAAAGCCACCAGCCGCCCAGATACTCGCACCTGTGGCCGTGCCGACAACACTATTGTCATCACGTTTCATAATGACACCTGCACCCAAAAAACCAATCCCCGTGAGAACGCCTGAAATAATTTTTGCAAGATCAAGGCTAAGCAATTCATTTTGCTCGCGAACACTGAAAGATAGCTCTTGAGCCGTCATGGTAATCACGCACGTGATCACGGCAACAATTATAAACGCTCGAAAATCAATGGGTTTATTTTTGCTATCGCGTTCCCAACCAAGAACAAAACCACCGATAAAAGCAAGGATCACTCTGAGTACAGCCTCGCCCCAACTCACTGACTCCATCGTTGGAAAAATCTGTTCTAGCATTTTATACGCCCCAATATTTTAAGGCGAAAAATCCCGCAACGGCTGATAATGCGGTCACGCTAGTGCCCCATGTCACATCAACCAAGGTTACTATTGGAGGACAATCTTTTATCGTGGCAAGGTTTGTAAAATCGTAAGTTCCGTAAGCCAGAAACCCAAACAATGCGCCGTAACCAAGCGCATGCCACCAAACGCCAGAGTTAATCGCAGGGTTCACGGCAAACACCACGATACCAACCGTGTAAGTTAAGTAAAATAACGCCGCGATGTGCAGTTTAAATTCATCAAGCAATAAAAATCCAATTTGGTTTTGAAAAAAATCTTTGGCCACAAAGCCTAGCCATATGAAATCCAGTATAAAAAATAATACTGTTGCCGCCACGTAAGCGATTAAAAAATGGATAATCATAACATTGTAAACTCCTTTACAATTGTTCTATCGCTTTTTCGATATTTTGTAAAATATGCGCGGCCGTTGCGTTATCGCCTTTGTGAGGTGCGCCCATGCTTTCAGATTGCGCGCGCAAAAGCGCTTTTTCATCTTCTGCCCATGAAATTAATATCTTTTTCTTTTCGGCATCACTTAATGTGTTGTCGAGCATAACCGCCTCAGGACTTTGATAATGTTGATCGGGTGTATTGATGGCTTCTTCTTTTTTATTCATGACATTCCTCTCTTGTTGTCTACCAAACCAATGCTTCTGTGAGGGGTTAAGTTCCCTTCGCAATAACAACCATTGATCATATATTCCTAAATAAAAGATAACAGAACTATACCCATGATCATCCGTTGGCGGAGCACAAAGACAATCAACCCGAGAGGAACCACACGATATGAGTAGCACTAATTTACCAACACAAAAATTACCAAATCTTAAATTTGAAACTATGGACGGATCGACATTTGATCTGTCACAACAATCGCCTAAAAACTTCACAGTTCTTGCGTTTTACAGAGGGTTTCATTGCCCGAAATGTAAGGATCAATTGGAAGAGCTTAATTCCAATCTATCGAAATTTAAGGAATTGGGAGCACAAGTGGTTGCCGTGAGTATGGACACCAAAGAGCGCGCTACCAAAAGTCAGCAAGATTGGAATATTTCTGATTTAACGCTTGGGTATGGCATAACAGCCTCACAAGCTATGGACTTTGGCCTTTATCTATCTGAGAAATTTGATGGTAACAAAATTGAAGAGCCACAATTATTCAGTGAGCCTGGATTGTTCTTAATCCGTCCTGATCAAACATTGTACGCGGCGTCTATTCAAACTATGCCGTTTGCCCGCCCTTCTGCCAAAGACTTGTTAGGCGCGATTAGCTATATTAATGAAAATGGCTATCCCGCACGCGGTAACGTCTCTTACGAGAACGCGTGCTCATCGCTTAAAGCCGCTTAATTCTATAATGCTGAGCGCTTAAAATGGCGCTCAGCATATGAAGTATTAAAATTTGAAAGGAAAATTTATGACACAATTAAACAATAGAAAAATTGCATTCTTAGCCACAGATGGCTTTGAACAAATCGAACTCACTAAGCCTTGGGAAGCTCTACAAAACGAAGGTGCGACACTTGAGCTCGTATCTCTCGAAAGTGGGAGCATTGATGGCTTTAACCACATGGAAAAAGCCGATAGCTTTGACGTAGACGTCACTGTCGATACTGCTTCGGCCTCGAATTATGATGGCTTGGTTTTACCAGGCGGTGTCCACAATCCTGATGCTTTGCGCACCAATAAAAAAGCCATTGCATTCATCACTGAGTTTTTCAAACAAGGTAAACCCGTTTCTGCGATTTGCCACGGGCCATGGACATTAATCGAAGCCGACGTGGTCAAAGGACGCACACTCACATCGTGGCCGAGCCTTAAAACAGACATCACCAATGCGGGTGGTAAATGGGTTGATGAACAAGTTGTTGTTGATCAAGGCCTGACCACAAGTCGTAACCCCGATGACTTAGATGCATTTTGCGCTAAAACCATTGAAGAAATGCGTGAAGGCAAGCACGAAAAACAAGTCGCGTAACACGAATTTAAAAAATTCTTACTTTTAAAAAGCCAGCCTCAATTATAAAGGCTGGCTTTTTTCATGTGCTTTATTCACCAAAGCTTCAAATATTTTTCTAAACACTGATCGATACGTTAAAAATTCAGGGTGAAACTGCACACCTAAATAAAATGGATGGTCATTATTGGAAATGGCCTGCACGACATTATTATTTTCTTGAGCATTAATCACTAAATTTTTACCCAATTCAGCAATCGCCATTTTATGAATTGAATTGACGCATAAACGTCTTTTGCCTGTGATACGATTTAAAAGGCTTTTTTCAGTGACGATTATTTCTTTGCGATAGAATGTA
Organism: Bdellovibrionales bacterium; assembly: GCA_037969255.1. GTDB lineage: Bacteria > Pseudomonadota > Alphaproteobacteria > Micavibrionales > JBBKXB01 > JBBKXB01. The sequence goes on from JBBKXB010000015.1 coordinate 18,162, forward strand.
TTGTGTAAAAAACCATCGGGATAATTGGCATCTTCATAGACCGCAGCCACGCTTTTATGTAGTCCACCGCCCGACACAATATTCATCAATTGAGCGCCTCTACAAATCGCCAATGTTGGTATGTTTTCATCGCGTGCACGCTCCGCCCAAAATATTTCCATTTCATCACGATCTTTGTCATACACGTATTCAGGGTTAATGGATTGGTTATAAAATCCAGGGAAAATATCTTTACCCCCCCCGATCACAAGCCCATCAACTGCGGCATTTTTATACCCATTTTCAAAAGATGAGGTAAGTTTTTGGGGTTTTCCACCTGCCAAAATAACTGCAAATTTTATAGCCAAGTACGCCAAATAATCTTTTTTATCTGGTTTGGTAATGCCAATGATGGGACGTGTTGAGCCCATAAAAACAGCTCCTTAAAAACTATTACTTCAATTCAGGAGGGAGCTTACCATGTTTAAGCAATGAACTAAATACGAACATCGCGCCCAATCCCAAAAATGGTTCATTATCAAGATCAAGCTCGCTACGCGCACTTCGCCCCTTCTCACTCATCTCAGAAAGCTGTTTTGATAAATCAGAAATACTAAATGTCTCCCCAAGCGCTTCTTTCATAATTTTAAACTTCTCCATAAGTGGCTCTGGCTGATCATCCCAAATTTTAATCCAGCCTTCTTTGAGTTTATCAAAATGAATATCGCTATCGGCAATGTCTTGAATGGCGCTTAATGCCCACAGACCTGGCACTTTTGTCCGCGCACCTAAATCTACGTTGATTTTACTTTGATCAATTTTACCAAATGCCGCCAACTGATAATACAGCCACGGATAATCCACACCCGATTCAACGCAATGAAATAATCCTGCCCAAAAACGTGCATTCACTTCAATCATAATCGGTGTGTCTTTTGGATCACCCGTCCACATGTAATCAAATTGGGCAACGCCATGCCATTTCAATTTTTTCATGAGCGTTTGGGCAGATTCTAAAAATGGATGGTCATCAATCGTTTCACGCATAATCCCTGCGCCCGATTCATAAGGGAAACGATAAATATTTGTATAGGCCATGTGCGCCACAACTTCGCCATGATTACACATCACTGATAAGCAATAATCCTCGCCTGGCGCGACTGTTTGAATGAGAGGCGCGTGACCAAACTCTTTGGTATTTTTATTAAACCCAACCACCAATTCATCGAAATCATTATATTTATGAATACCGCGACCACCAACGCCGTCTTTGGGTTTAATCAAAAGTGGCATAGTTAACTTTTTTTCCGCCTTTTTTAGCGCCTCTACATTTTCAAAACTATAAGTTATTGGCACAGGTAAATTATATTTCTCGGCCGTAGCCGCAAACGCATCTTTTGTTTCTGCCGCTTGCAATGCGTCCTGTGGCGGAAGAGCGAAATCAATCAAACCTTTAAATCTATCTTGGTGACGCGCCAATAATTTAGCATCCCTGAACATGGGCACAAGCACATATGGACGATCATCATTTGGTTTGAATTTTTTGATGTTTTCTTCTAAATCATCAAGATACTGCTCTGGGTTTTCTTCGTATGGAGCGTGCACAAAATTGTCTGCAACATGACGCGAGAAACTGAGCACCGTCATATCAACGTCATCACAACCGATTACTTCTACATCATTATAATATAAGGAATGAGCCGCCGTGAGTGCCATAAGGCTCCGCCCATAAGTTACGATTGCGCGACCTTTAAATTGCTTGTCTTTACTCATTATTTTAAGCCACTTCTTTTTGTTGTTCAGGTTGTAACGCTGTTTGCGCATGCTGGGTAAGAGTATAGTTTAGCAAAAAATTCTCATGCTTTCTCAACCCATTAATCTCTTCTTTTTCTATAGTCAGAAATTCAAATTGATTATTTTTAACCGCTTGTATCAATCCTGGATGAACATAACTTGATTGCAAAATTGAAGGTGTATTACCACTGATAGCAGACACATCATTCAAAATATTTTTTAAGGTCGCGGTATCCGCCCTATAATGCTTCAGGGCTATTTTTAAGAACAAACAGCTAAAACGCCATGTCCGAAAATCTTTGGCTGAAAAAGAATCTCCCATATGATGTTTGATATATTTATTAATATCAGATGAATCGATGGTGTGAATGACGCCTTTATTATCTTTATATTCAAATAATCTTTGCCCTGGAATTTCTGCACAATAATCCAAAACTTCAGTAATTTTAATGTCCGTAAAATCGCGTTCAATCTCCTTCCCACCTTTCCCTTTATAATCAAGATGGATGGCACTACCTTGATGATCTTCGTGCTTTTTAAGCAACGTTGTGAGACCATACGTATCATTAGCGGAAGAAGCCGTTTCATTGCCGACACGAATGCCCGTGCGATCAAGAATACGGCACATTGCTGATAAAATATCTTCTTTCGTGCCTTCAATAATTTTTAATTCTTGGGTGATAACGCGTCTAAATTTTGGTAAATTTTGTGCAAAATCAATCATTGATGAAAACTTACTTTGCTCGCGCAAAATAGCCCAATGTGCATGATAAAAATATTGTTTTTTATTTTTGGAATCATATCCCGTAGCTTGCAAATGTCCATTGGCCATGGGGCAATACCAAACATTCGTATATGTTGGCGGCACGGCCACTGATTTCAATCGTGCAATCTCATCTTGATCTTTAATGCTCTGACCATTGCAATCAATATAGCTAAACCCTTTACCGCGTTTAACGCGCTTAATATAAGGCTCTTCTTCGTAAACGTAGCACAAATTAAATTGACCCAGCATTGCCGGGTCAATTTTTGTAGCTGATAGAGATAGTTTCGTCATTTAGCGCGTGGCAATAACGTATATCGCGTGGATAACGCCTGGAATAAAACCAAATAATGTTAAAAGAACGTTAATCCAAAAATGCTTCGTTAGTCCCACTTCCATGGCCACACCCAATGGTGGCAAAATAACGGCTAATATAATTTTTATGATGTCTGCTAATAGTGAATCTTGTGTTTTTCCTAGAGGCATAATGTATCTCTTTCTTTTTGTTAATTATACTTCTCAAACCTTTTGCAGCATGAAAAGTTCCATCAAAGCGCATTAATTTGAACTTTTAAAAATGCCGTTTGATTAATAATTAAATTAACTTTACAAAGGCTTCCATGACGCAAAAATATCACATTATCATCAATCAATCCTCTGGCACCGTTCTTAAAATGGGCGTCGACAAATTGCGGGATATAATTGAAGAATCCAATATATCTTACGCCAGTCTTAATTTTGTAGATGCCGAAAATTTAACTGATATTATTGAAGACATTATTGATGGCGATGATAATCATCCATTGTTGATTGGTGGCGGTGATGGCACGCAGCGCGGTGTGGCAGAAATTATCATGCACACAAAGCGTAAAATGGGGGTTCTTCCTCTTGGAACAATGAATCTTGTTGCCCATGATATGAATGTGCCACTTGATATTAAAGACGCGCTAGAAGCCTATAGCGGTGACACACATGTGGCTAAAATGGATGTTGGCTATTTAAATGACAAAATATTTCTTTGTTGCGTAGCCACAGGGTCCATTGCCGAGGCGACACAATTACGCGAGGAAAAACGCAGCTCAAGCACGCCTGCTTTGTTTGCTCAACTTGGTTTATTTCTTTTAGATCATTTGGATAAGAAAAATTGGCACAGCGTCCATTTGCGTATTGATCGAAAGCGTTATAAGTTTAAAGCCTCGGCTTTGATCATCAGCAATAACATTTATAAACCAGCGAAAAGCGTCAACGATATCAATAATATGAGACGCGCACATTTGGATAAAAACATTATGGGTGTGCTATCTGCCAAACCTTATAATACTTGGGATAAAGTCAGGTTCTTATTTAAGATTCGCCTTGGAAACTGGCGCAAAGATCCTGTTATACGTATTTGGAAAGGCTCGACCATTATGCTTGATATTGTCTCTAAATCTAAGAAAAACACACTCACGCTTGATGGCGAAATTTTAGATGTTGAAGCGCCTTACCATTTTTCCTTAGACCCCAAAGCCTTGTCATTGGTGATGCCATCACCTAAACTATAAAGCATTATGCGCATCATACATCTTTCAGATCCACATTTCGGGACTCAAGAAACGCGCGTGGTTGATGCTTTAAAAAAATCAATCACGGCTTTAAAACCTGATTATGTGCTCGTGAGTGGTGATTTTACACAAAAAGCAAGTCGCACAGAATTTAAACAGGCGCATCGTTTTTTAGAAAGCCTGCCATGCCCATATATAACTGTGCCTGGCAATCATGATGTTCCCCCGCTCAACCTATGGGAACGCTTTACCACGCCTTATAAGAAATATAAAGAATACATTAATCCAGATTTATGCCCACTCATTGAAAATGATCATGCCGTCATATTGGGGCTTAACTCTGCGCGCCCAATTGTTCCTCATTGGAATTGGGCCAATGGCGCGGTATCCAAAGCTCAATGTAACTTAATGAAAGAGGTTTTTCATCCCGTGGAAAAGCGGTGGAATATCCTTACGCTCCATCATCCCATTCATAAAATGGCAGGGCAATATCCCATTGCTGTTAAAATATTTGGCGCCAATAGAGCCTTGGCTACCATCAAAAAACTCAAAGTAGATGTTGTTTTAACGGGTCATGTCCATCACGCCTCGATCACACCCATTGAGAATGAAGGGGGGCATAAAACCTTGTTCATCAGCGCATCGACAGCGCTCTCCTCACGGATACGCGATCATGACAACGGATTCAATGTGTTAGATTTTGAAAAAAATACCTTGACCACAAACACTTACAATCTTGTCAAAAATGATTTCGTAATCACGTCCACCCACACCCACAATAAATAAAAAAATAGCCAGTCACGAGGACTGGCTATAAAGGGAGGGAGTTTAGGGTATCAATTAAGATTTTTTATAAAGAAACCTTAGGAAAACTTATTCTTTTAAACTGAATGGAGGAAAAAATTCAATCAGTGTGTTCGTATGTCAATGCGATCAAAGTGACCGATTTGTTGTTCTGCTTGGAGTTGGAGATCGTGTAAATCACCCATAAAGCTTGTTAAGTAATTATCATAAGCGTCATGTTCTTCATCTTCATGAATGGTTGTTTCAATTACCAATATATCTTCACTCTCGTGATTGGCTGAAAACCCTTTTTTCAAATAGGCCTCGCTTACGAGCGGATGGTTAATAGATGTAACGCGCTCTGGGATATTAAAGTTTGCTATATGTGACATTGGTTATTTCTCCTTTTTATAACAAGTTGATGATTAATAATAACTCGGATTCTGTAACACCAAGACGTCTGTGTTGTTTCAGTTTTGAAAAAAAATGTTTCATTAATGTAACTAACGTATGAAAAATGGATTCGGGTTTTTAAAAAGTTAAAATGTTGGAACTATAACGTTTCCTAGCTGTTGGCACTCATGTAAACCAATTTAAATGAAAGGAAGAATTTTATGTCACAAGAAAACGACGTATTAAAGAAACTAATCAACATTAATGAGGACGCTGCAGAATTTTATGAAACAGCGATTGAGGATTCGGACAACGAATCATACAAACCGACATTTAAAAATCTTGAGCAAGTCCACAAATCGGTGGTTAGCAATTTAGAGATAATGCTTCGCAGTAATGGTGAGAAATATGAGGCCGATGAAACATTAAAAGGTCAATTCGCTCAATTTTGGACACAAGCCATGGCATTATTAAGTGATGAAGATACAAAAACATTTGTCTATCACTTAGAAGAGGCAGAGGATAGATGTCTCAATTCTATGCAAGAAGCCATTAATGATAATGGCATCAGCGAAATGACAAAGGCTAAACTCCTTAATGAGCTTACCTCATTGCGCAAGTCACATGACTACATGAAATCATTAAAGGACGGTTTGATGGCCGCCTAATCAGTTCCTAGTTGATGTAAACCCGCTTTATTAACTTAAGGCGGGTTTATTTTTGGAACTAATCAGAAACTGTACCGTTTGGAAAGATATATACCCGAGAATAATCTTGAAAGGAGACTTCTTATGAATATAAACAAAACATTATTAGCTTCAGTGGCTGTGGTTGCTTTAACCATCGCCGCTCCATTAAGTGTCAACGCGACAACTGTGCAAACTGAAACTGTTGTGAAAACACAAAATATTGAAGGCACACGACAAATTAACTTTGCTAAGTTTGATTTGAATGGTGATAATTCTTTAACCATGCAAGAGGTTGGCGAAAACCTGTTTTATCTTTTCGATCAAGACGGCAACGAATTGATTGATAATATTGAGTGGAACAATCGTAACGTCTATACAATCACACCTATGGAACAAGAAACATTCACTTATGTTGATTACAATAGTGATGGCGTGAGCGAAGAAACAACGTATACTTACGACACATTCTACACAGAAACTGGTTTGGCACGTTTTGATAACGATAAAAACGGCCTGAGCGCTAAAGAATTCATCGGTGAGGAATTTAAAGTCCTTGATGATAATATGAGCGGAACCATTGATCTTGAAGAATGGAAAGAAGCCTACATAGCGTCACTTAGCCCTGAAACTTCAGAGCCAGAACGCTATCAAGAATAACCTAACCCTCAACCAACTATCTTTAAAGGAGATAACAATGAAAACTTTATCAATACTATCAGTCGGTCTTTTGGCATTAACACTAAGCGCATGTGGTAACTCTACTACAGAGCGTGCCCTAAGCGGCGGTGCTATCGGCGCTGGTGCGGGTGCTGCAGCTGGTGCACTCACTGGCGGAAGCGCAACAACAGGTGCCGTTATCGGTGGCTTGGGTGGCGCTGCTATCGGTGGTTTGACTGACAAAGATGATATTAGCTTTGACCGCTAATAGCGTTTAAAAAATTATTAATATCGTAAAGGCTTGGGTGTATTCCCGAGCCTTTATTTTTTGTGCTACTTTTAGATATAAAAAAAACTCCAAAGAATTTTTGAAGTTTTATAAAAGAATGCTTAAATAAAAAATTATATATTTCTAGCCATTATTGTCTTTAAAAGCGGTGACACTTTGATGATCCAAGTTCGTCATTTGTCGCTCGTAACCATTGGAATCAAGGGGGAGCGCAATAATGCTAATTATGCCTATTAAAAGAATGGAAACCATAATGATTAATGCCGTGTTGCTCATTTTTACTCGTTAAAACTTCCCTTTAGTGAATTGGTTTACGCCCTGCAAATGCACGGGAGGGTATATAAGTTCCAAAAAAAGTTATAAAACACGCTTTGCGATTAATAATCCTATGATGGCCACTATGGCAGCGCTCAACTTGGGATTGCTTTTAAGAAGTCCGCCAAGCGCATCATCGGCCATATCAAGCGCGCTTTCAGACATATCTTTGATTTCATTGTAAAACTTTTTCATACGGTACATATGCAAATATCTTTGGATTTGTGCATATATTAAATAGAAAACGGGCAACAACAATGCGATCCCGCCTGAGGATATAAAGGCAACGGGTGGTGTCATTAAAGTCATGAACCACAAATGCAATCCATATAACCCTAAGCATAACCCTATGCCTAAAAATCCGTATACAAGAAAAGCAAAGCCCTTGGGGGCTTCGCTTTCTGTGTTACCCATTAACTTTTCGTCAATGACGTACTTAATAAGAAGTGCTTTTAGAAGTGCCACTTTATTTCTTTGACTTAAAAAATGCGCTCAAAAATAAACCAGACACAAAGGCCACTGCCAATGATTTAGCTGGATTGTCACGAACTTGCACTTCCGCCTTGGCAGCTTGTTTGCGTCCAAAGACTTTAAATTCCGTCATTTTTTTGAAAAAACTGTCTGCGGCTTGCTCGCCAACTTTGGCACCGTCTTCGGCCACATGCTCAGATAATCCGACCACGTTGTGTTTAAGAGAGCTCAGATCTTGTTTAATATCGTCAACCTCAGGGTATTTCTTATTTTTAATAGGTGTTTTTGCTTTAGGCATAATTATATGTCCTTCCTTGTGTGTTTGTTCATGATATCCAACAGATATGGATGCTGGAAAGTTCCATAGAGATTATGCTTTAATTTTTCCTATGAACATATAGCCAACACCGCGCACGGTCTTGATCATATCCTCAGATTCTACGCTGTCATTGGCTAATTTCTTGCGCAAACGTGCGATTTGAATATCAATGGCGCGATCATACACATCATAACTGCCACCATCGCGGGTCATATCAAATAATTTTTCTCGTGATAATGTGCGTTGCGGCGCGGAAACAAGCGCATCAAGCATCTTAAATTCGCCCGTTGTTAGCTCTGCCGATACATTATCTTTGGTGAACAGTTGGTATTGAGATCTATTAAGCACCCACCCATCGCCAAAAATTGTCATTTCTTCTTTTTGCTCCGTGTCATCAGATTGATTGGGAGTCGCAGGCTCGGCTCGGCGTGTGACGGCCTTAAGGCGCGCTGATAACTCTCTCATTTCAAAAGGCTTGGTGATGTAATCATCCGCGCCCATTTCCAAACACAGTATCTTTTCCGTGGTGTCGGTTTTTCCCGATACAACAATAATGGATAAATCTTTTTTGGCCTTTATTTGAGGGATAAGGCTAAGCCCTTCTCCATCAGGAAGTCCCAAATCAAGCAACACAACATCAATATCGCGCTCGGAAACGGCCTCTAAAGCACCTTGTACGTTGCTTCTAGCATGAATGGTATAGCCGTCATCTTCTAAATATTGAGTCATGACCAATTGTAATCCTTGGTCATCATCCACCAATAATAAAGTGCCTTTTTTCATTCTCATCCTTGGGTTCGGGGTATTTATAGAGCTTTTGTTACAAAAATGAAACAATTATATTCATAAAAGAAACAATGCAGAAAAAGTTTCGTTACTTAAATAATTTAAGTTGTTCTTAGTCAATTAGGAAAGGGCCACAAAATGTTTAACAATAACGATCTTTTACTCGAATCCGATAAATTGAAGAAATTTGCTTACAAGTTATCTTCCAGCACACATGACGCTGAGGACTTACTTCACAACACGCTCGTTCGTGCCATCGAAAAGAAACATTTATTTCAAGAAGACACCAACCTTTTCAGTTGGACATCTAAAATCATGTATAATCTTTTTGTATCGGCCTACCGTCGCAAAACAAAATTTGAAACTCAGTATGACCCAGAGACTTTTATTGAAAAAGAAAGTGTCGAAGCCACACAAAACATTAAAATGGAGTTAGATGACGTTGATCAAGCCATGCAAAAGCTTCCTGAAAACTCACAAGAAATTCTAATGATGGTGTGCGTACAAGGCATGGCCTATGCTGAAGTGTCTGAAAAACTATCAATCCCTATCGGCACAGTTCGTTCACGTCTTTCCCGTGCTCGCTCAGGTCTTCAATCATTACTGAACGCGCCTACCAATGGCTTTAGCCCTACGCATCAAAATGACAATGGACCTGGCTATACAATAGCTGCTTAATCCCACCTAATTTATATAATTTTTTAAAGCCCCGTGGATTATTCTTCGGGGTTTTTCATGGTGAGATATTTAGTAATCTCATGTTTTAAATCATCCTCGACAATGGGTTTTGGTAAATAGGCATCCATCCCTGATTCAATACACTTATCTTTGTCTCCCACAAGCGCGTGAGCCGTCATACCGATAATAGGGGTATATTTACCCCCGCCAGCAATGGTTTCGGCGTTGCGAATGGTGCGTGTGGCCACAAAACCATCTATGATAGGCATTTGAACATCCATTAATATAACGCCATAGTCATTGGCCTCGTATAATTTGATAGCCTCTTGACCGTTCTTCGCGACATCATAGGATAAATTAAGATCATCAAGGATATACCCTATGACTACAATATTGCCTTCATAATCCTCGACAAGAAGTACTTTTTTAGATTGTTGTAACTTAGCATTTTTCTTAGATTTGTTTGGTTTGGCGGCTTTTCTAATCGCGGAATCATCAAGAGATTTGTTGACTTTTTGGGTGACTGGAAGCGTCAGTGTGAAGATAGACCCTTCTCCGAACACACTTTCTAGGGTTAAATCACCACCCATAATTTGCGCGAGGTTTTTAGAAATAGGAAGCCCTAGACCAGTGCCACCATATTTCCGTGATACTGACGAGTCGGCTTGCTTAAAGCGTTCAAACACAACGTCTAATTTGCCTTTTTCGATCCCTATGCCTGTGTCCGTGACTATTATGTTCAAATAGTCTTGTTCCTTAAACGTCACAAAATTTGAGGTCAAAGTCACATGCCCTTTATCAATGAACTTCATTGCATTACCAACCAAGTTGATAAGAATCTGACGAATGCGCCCGCGATCTCCATAAAAGTCATATTCCGAAACGTCATCGATAAGTACGTCAAACTCTATATTTTTGTCTCCCGCCCTTACGGACATTATACTCACAATTTCAGCAAATAATTTATTTAAAGAGAATGATGTGCTCTCAAGATCAATCTCACCACTTTCGATTTTAGAAAAGTCTAAAATGTCATTAATCAAATCTTTAAGCGCTTGGGAGCTTGTGCTGAGCGTGATGATAAGCTGTTTTTGCTTATCATCAAACTTTTGCATTTGTTTATTTAATATTTCCGCAATACCACTGATGGTCGTGAGAGGTGTTCTTATTTCGTGGCTCATGTGGGCAAGAAACTCACTCTTTAACTCATTGGCTTGTTCAGCTTGCGTCTTTTCATACTCAAGCTTTTCTTGCGCTTTCATCATTGGCGTAATATCAGTGTGCGTGCCAACCATACGAAATGCTTTACCATTATCATCAAATAACGCTTTGGCACGGGCCTGAATCCAAACATATTCGTCATTTTTATGTTTCATGCGAAATTCTTGGACATACTCGTCAATACGTCCGTGGATGTAATCTTCGACATAATCCCAAACTTTTTTAACATCATCAGGATATAATAATTTTATGAAATCATCTTTGGTGCCCGTATGAGAGCTTTTTTCTTCATATCCCAGCATACTAAAAAATCGCCTTGAATAAAAAATCGCGCCCGTCTTCAAGTCCCAATCAAAAATGCCTTCTTGCGTGCCCTCCACAGCCAACATAAATCTTTGTTGACTGTCACTTAATGAGGCTTCGGCAACACTCCGTTTCTTTTGGGCGCGAAGCAAAAAGGCATTGAGCAAAAGCAATAACAATGTACCGACAGTGATTCCCACCAATAAAGATGAGAAATATTGAGATTTCTTCTCTTCAATATTATTGATGCGCTCTTCTAATAATTCATATTCTTCACTCAATACATCGTCATTGAGCGTTATAATGTCATTACGAAGCTGATTAATAGAGGTCACATCTTCGATAACCTCGGTATATCCATCCAATTGAACGGCTTTAACTCTATTTTCTAATTCTAGGGCTAATTTATTATAATAATCGAGAATTGCATCAATACGTCTTTGCTGTGACAGATTTTCTGTGGTGAGTGAAGATATTCTACCGATATGTTCGCGAGCTTCTGTCTTTTTCTTGGAATATTGATCAAGAAAAGTGCTCTTACTGGTTAATAAATAACCACGTTGTGATGAAATCATACGCTCAATAGAAAAAGACAAACGCTCTGATTCACTAATAACTTGGTATGTATGCTCTACAAGATTGTCTTTTTTAACTAAAGTTTCTTCACCCGACACAAGCCTATAAGTGAGCGCGGCCACGCAAGCCAGCAGTATAAATACAAAAACTATAAAATTACGTACAAACATTTTGTCCATAGCACATGGTTATAATGATTTTAGAATCATATAAAAGTCTTTTTTGACACTCGAAAGCGCCCTTAGCATTGTGCAAAGGACGCTTTTCGAATTGTCTGTTTTTTAGCATTTAAGCCATTGGTGTGCGACCACGGAAAGCTTGTACTAACGCAGCGATTACAAATAATACCAAGAATACTACAAATAGAATTTGTGCAATCTCAGCAGATGCAGCGGCTACGCCACCAAAACCAAACACGGCGGCAATGATAGCAACGATTAAAAAAGTAAGTGCCCAACCTAACATGATTGAATGTCCTTTCGATTGATGATTTATAAATAGTCCAACGAGCGATTTTTACTTTGGTTCCCTATAAATCATTAATTATTTTTAAGTGAACTTTAAGGTCATTAATAAGTTGGTATGCATGAAAGTTAACACATGATGAATACGCAATATTTTACAGATTACGATATCCAAGCGCTCCTTGATAATGAATTATCATGGGAAGATGAAAAACGTGTGCGTGAATTTATTAACCGTAATCCGCCCGTTAAAAAGCGTTATGAAGAGTTAGAACGTCAAAAAAAATTACTCAAAGCGTGGTGGAGCACCCAAAAACATAATTGATTATGCGTGGCTCTTCATTTGTTCATAAGCTTCAAGCGCACGATTACGTGACACTTTTAAGTCCACAATAATGACGGGGTATGTTTCTCCCAACATCACGCCAGACTCTTTTAGAACTTCTTCGGGCGCATCCCACGGGTTATGAATGTATTTATTCGGTAAATCCTTAAGTTCGGGTACATATTTTCGAACATAGTCCCCTTTTTTATCAAATTTTTGTCCTTGGAGCACAGGATTAAAAATCCTGAAATACGGCGCGGCATCCGCTCCGCACCCCGCAACCCATTGCCAACTCGCGCTATTGCTTGCCAAATCCGCATCAAATAGGCACTCCCAAAACCAAGCTTCGCCGTCGCGCCAATCAATAAGCAAATTTTTAATCAAAAAAGAGGCCGTGATCATCCGCACGCGGTTATGCATGAACCCTGTTTCCCAAAGCTCGCGCATACCAGCGTCCACCATTGGGCAACCCGTTTGACCGCGTTGCCACGCCTTGAGGGCATTACTATCCTTATCCCACGGAAAATCGTCAAACATTTCTTTTAGGTTATTTCTAGGTAAGTCAGGATAATTATAAAGCAAATGATAAGAAAATTCGCGCCAACCAAGCTCTGAACAAAAATGATCAATATTATTATTTTGTCCTGTATCGCGCGCGCTATACCATGCATGGTTTGGGGATATCTGCCCAAAATGCAAATAAGGTGACAATCGTGAAACATTATCTTCGCTTGGATTATTACGTCCCTCTTTATAACGGTCAATCGGCTTGCTTAAAAAATGATCGAGCTGGTTATGAGCGCCCTCCTCACTAATGTCCCAATGGTTCGATATCTTATCATCCCAATCTTTACCACTTCGTAATAGTCCAAGTTTTTCAATAGCGGGCATACCTCTATCACCAGCATCTATAAAATGCATATCACGAGGTTTGTTAATAGGTTCTCTTGGGGACTCAGCATTCAAACACCCTTTACGATAAAAAGGTGTGAAAACTTTGTAATGACTTCCGCTTTGGTTTTGAATTGTCCAAGGCTCCCACAATAGTGATCCGTTGTGACTTTCTACAGTGAGATTGTCATTTTTAAAATGTTCTTTAATGTCTTGATCACGATCCATGCGCCATTTTTCGTAGCCCCTATTCCAATGAATATCTGTGATGTCGTTATCCTTAACGAGCTTTTTTAATATTGTTTTAGCATCACCTTTATAAACATGGAGATAGCCATCAAGTGAGGCGCTCAAATCTTTTAAGGCATGATGAAGCCACACGCGCGATGCCGCGCCTATTTTGTCTTTCCCTGCATTCTCATCATACAAAATATAAATGGGTAGCACTTGTCCTGCCAAAACAGCGGCATGAAGCGCAGGATTGTCGCGCACACGCAAATCTTGGCGAAACCACATAATTGATTTTTTAGCGGGCATCTACCAGTTCCTTTAACCAATCCAAAGTCTCGAGCTTTGTATAAGTGCCTTTCTTCATAAATTCACCTACGGTGGCACTAGGATCAACGCTTCGTTTTTTATCTAAAATAGTTTGAGCAATGTCATCGTGATGTAACCCTCTTTTTTTCAAATAGGATCGAATGGTGGTTTGACCATCCGCCAAATATGCATGATCAAGAATGTTATGAACATATTCATCACCTTGGGATTTAGCCGCTTTTAATACACCACCTAAATAGTACAGCCACGGCAATATATCATTGCGATATATATCACTACCCATGCTTTTTCGTGACGCCTCGTACATAGTCACTCTCGTTGCGGATCCTTTTATAGCATCTCTTAGATGATCATCATTGTCGAATCCAACGCATGAAATACCTCTGTTGTTTTTTTGTGTTTCTTTACACGTATAGTCGATCTCTTTGAGATCATAATCGAACTCTCGTGCTTCTATGGCATCCCATTCATCAAGTGGAATCTCGAAAGCGACGGCCAATGTGTCATCACATTCACTGGGTCTTAACACCCAATTTGATATTTCTAAGCCCCTTATATCCACGGCTGTGGAGTCCACCTTATTAAAAACACGGCGATGATTAGGGATTAAAATTTGTCTAAAATTCTTTAAATTAGGACAAGTGCGCCTAGCGTCTTTTTCTGATAATAAAGAGCCAAAGCCAACAATCGTTATAAAATCACTCATGTTTTAAGATTTTTGAAGCTTCTTTTGCATTGCTCGCGTGAGCATGAAATATAATGGACGTGGTAGGAGCTCAATGAACTTCATTATATAAGTGAATTGTTTAGGGAAATGAATCTCAAATTCATCACGCTTAAGCCCTTTAACAATATCATGCGCGGCCTCGTCAACTTCAATGGCCATAGGCATGTCAAAATCATTTTTAGCCGTCATATCGGTTTTCACAAACCCTGGATTGATCAATTTAACCTTGATTTTTTTGGCCTCTAGTTCAATTTTTAAACTTTCCGCATAATTGATAATCGCGGCCTTAGTTGCACTATATGGTTGGCTGTTTGGTAGCCCTCTAAAGCCCGCAACGGAGCCCGTGAACACAAATTCACCGTAGCCTTGCTCCTCATAAAATGGTTGCAAACGATCAACCATGTTAAATACACCGCCTAAATTCACATCCATTGATGCTTTGATAAAATTCAAATCTTTTTGCTTGTCATGATCGGCGGCATAAATTGCGGCCAAAAACATCATACTATCGAGGCGAGGCCATTCTTTTTTAATAGTGGCAAGCGCGCTATCAATATTATTAAGATTGCTCACGTCCATGGGAAGTGCCAAATGCCCTGTCCCATCCAATTCGTTCAATAGTTCTTTTAACTCGTCTTCACGCCGAGCAGAAATCGCCACCATTGCACCTTCGGCTGCCAGTTGTTTTGCGAGCGCACGACCAATCCCTGAACTTGCGCCAATGATCCAATAATGTCTGTTTTTTAATTCCATGATTATTCCTTAATCTATATGAGCAAGTTGCATTTGATACACGTCCGTTTGACCTGTACGAAATCCCGCGGCGCACCCCGCGAGATAAAAGCGCCACAGTCTTATGAACTGTTCATCAAAGCCTAAGTTCAAAATATTTGTTTTTTGCGCGTCAAAATTATCGAGCCAATGCGTGAGTGTTCGTGCGTAATCTTGTCCAAAGGCAAAGGAATCTTCTATTTTTAGACCCGCTTGATGGGCTTTTTCTTTGAATCTAGAGACACTGGGAAGCATACCTCCTGGGAAAATATAGCTACGAATAAAATCCGTGTTGCTACGATATTCTTCAAAATCTCTATCGGCGATAGTGATGGTTTGAATCATCGCTTTACCCCCTTTTTTCAAAAGATTGGCGACCTTATCAAAATAGGTTGACCAATAGGCTTCGCCCACGGCTTCAAACATTTCGATGGAGACGATGTGATCGTATTTCTTGTCTTGGATGCGGTAATCCTCTAACGCGATATTGGCTTTATCACCCAGTCGATTTTGCGCAAAATCGTGCTGTTCTTGAGATAATGTAAGCCCTTTAATGTTAAAATCACCGCGTTCAATGGCGCGTTCCGCAAGCCCGCCCCACCCACAACCAATCTCAAGCATTGAGCCTGAATTACCGTTGAGACCATCAATCATACGGTCATATTTTTGATCTTGGGCGGTCACGAGACAATCTTTTTCTTCATAGAGTGCGGACGAATACGTCATGCCTTCATCCAGCCATAATTTATAAAAATCATTGCCCAAATCATAATGTTCAGAGATGTTTTTCTTAGAACCAGATAATGAATTACGGCGCATCATATAGCTGATGATTTCTTTGATCCGCGATAGTGGCCCGCCAAGCAC
>JBBKXB010000016.1:0-8605 GCA_037969255.1 Bdellovibrionales bacterium
CCAGATGGAATGTATAAAAAAACGCCCCGAAATCAGAGCGTTCTAATAAAAAAATTCTTAAATAATTTAAATGGTTGGTTTGCGTGCGATATCTGCACTGCCCGCACCGTGAGAAACAAACCTACCACTACCAATACCTAAACTTCCATCATCGCCTAAGCTAATAAATGTTGTCTTTCCATCGACAGAAACTCCCGTCCTATCTTCAATATTTAAAGTAAATGCTAAAGCTGGACGCATGATTAAATCCTTTTATGGAGGTTATGTAATGATAAATTACGCCTGTTTTAAGCCTAAGTCAATTTCTTTCGCTTTATCTTCCACGAGCTGCACGAGGTGATCAACAATGCCTGTGTCTTTGTCTTTAAGGCGATGCGCGTTCTCGCCCGACAAATAAATCTGATGTGTGCCTTTGCCACCACCCGTAAGACCAATGTCGGTCATAAGCGCTTCCCCTGGGCCATTGACCACACATCCAATCACGGAAATGGTCATGGGCGTTGTGATGTGCGCGAGGCGTTCTTCCAAGATTTTAACCGTATCAATCACATCAAATTGTTGGCGTGCGCATGATGGACAGGCGATGATATTCACGCCCCTATGGCGCAATCCAAGGCTTTTAAGGATATCAAATCCAACTTTGACTTCCTCGATAGGGTCAGCCGATAATGACACGCGAATGGTATCGCCAATGCCATCGCTTAATAACCCGCCAATGCCTATGGATGATTTGATGGTGCCAGATCGCAATCCACCAGCCTCAGTGATACCCACATGGAGGGGATAATCCGTTTGCGCCGCCAATCCGCGGTAAGAGGCCGTAGCCAAAAAAACATCGGATGCTTTGACAGAGATTTTAAAGTTATGAAAGTCACAATCCTCTAGCATTTTAGCGTGGTTAAGCGCGGATTCAATCAAGGCCTCTGGGCATGGGGTTTTGTATTTTTCCAATAAATCGCGCTCAATTGATCCGCCATTCACGCCAATACGGATCGAGCAATTGTAATCGTTTGCAGCCTTTACGATCTCTCGCACGCGATCCATTCCGCCAATATTACCAGGGTTGATGCGCAGGCATGACGCGCCCGCTTCCGCCGCCTCTAACCCTCTGCGATAGTGAAAATGGATATCCGCCACGAGGGGCACAGGGCTGTCTTTGCAAATGTCTTTGAACGCTTTTGAGCTGGCTTCATCAGGCACAGACACCCGCACGATATCGGCGCCAGCGTCCGCGGCGGCTGTGATTTGTGCCAATGTGGCTTTGACATCGGTGGTCAATGTGTTGGTCATGGTTTGTACGGAAATCGGCGCGTCACCACCCACCAATACATCACCGACTTTGATTTGGCGTGACTTACGGCGATTGATCATCCGCCATGGGCGTACGCTGTTTGGATTATCCTTCATCGTGATGTTTCCTCTATAACGGGCGTGATGTCGGGTGGATTATTATCACCTCCAAATACTGCCCACGCTATCAACAAGGCAATGAACACACCGATACACCCAATAACGATAATGGGATTGGGAAGACGCTTTTCATACATTGGTTTGGGCATTTCCCGAAGTGTTTTATAATCATGTCCCACGGCTTGGGATTTCAGCAAATACGCCACTTTATCGCCATCTAAACCCAAAGCTTCGGCATAGGTGCGTACAAATCCAACGACATAAACTTTGCCCGGAAGGCGATCATAATCATTGGTTTCAAGTGCGGTTAATAATTCGGGGCGAATGTTAAGATGTTTTCCAATTGGCTCAATTTCAACATTCATTTTAAGACGCGCACGGCGCAATATCTCTCCGACAGAGAGATCCTTATACTTATCTAATTCATCCTTATCGTGAGGGGCGTTCATGAAAGCTCTTTCATTCATTATTTAGATCATTATATATAGACGCATAGAAAGTGAGTTTTCAAGCGATATGAATTTTGGTGACATTGCACATGATTGGTGGGATTTGGACGGACCTATGCGTCCATTGCACAAATTGAACCCACAGCGCATAGATTATATCGCCAGTCAAACCGAATTAAAGGGTAAAAAAGTCTTGGATATTGGGTGCGGTGGTGGCATCACGAGTGAGGCTTTATGCCGCCTTGGTGCAACAGTTACGGGCATTGATGTTGAGGAAAAACTTATTAATACAGCGCGTGCACACGCAAGCGAAAATGATCTAGACATCACGTATGAGTGCATTGAGTTAAAAGATGTCACAGATATGTTTGATGTCGTGACCTTATTAGAGGTCGTGGAACATGTTGATGATCCCGCGCTTTTAATTGAACAAGCCGCGGCGCGCCTTAAGCCCAAGGGTGTTATTGTTTTATCAACGCTCAATCGCACGATAAAGTCACTCGCTTTGGGCAAATTTGCCGCCGAATATATTCTACGCTGGGTTCCCGCCGGTACGCATGATTGGAAAATGTTTATAAAACCACACGAACTGCACGATATGGCGATAAAAGCGGGATTAAAGCCCATTGATTTGTGCGGGCTAACATACACCCCGTTGCACGACACGTTTAATTTGGATAAAACGGATTTGACCATAAATTACTTCATGACCTGCCAGAAAGAGAGTTAACACCATGGTATCTATTTTACTCATCGCCTCTATGATTGCCGTAGCCTTAACACTCGTCATTGGGTTATTTTCAATGGCAAAGGGCGGCGCATTTAACGAAAAATACGGCAATAAATTGATGAAAGCACGCGTTGTTTTACAAGGTGTTGCGCTTGCCCTCATCGCCATCGTGATCATTCAATCGCGCGGATAAATCATGGCTAAAACCGTTCTCGTTTTTATCCGTCGATGTGTAGATTACACGGTTCATATCCGTATCAAAGCCGATGGATCAGATGTTGAAAAATCAGGCGTTAAAATGTCCGTAAACCCATTTGATGAAATTGCGTTACAAAGCGCAATTGATCTTAAATCAAAAGGTGACATTGACCACATAACAATTATCGCTATGGGTGAAACTCAAGTCCAAGATACGTTGCGCCATGGCCTCGCTATGGGCGCAGACCACGCAATTTATATTGAAAGCGCGCGTCCATTATACCCTCTTGAAAATGCGAAGATTTTAAGCGCAATCGCCAAACGAAAAGATGCGAACATTGTTATGCTTGGGAAACAATCCATTGATGATGATTTCGGGCATGAACCATTTATGTGCGCGGCGCTTTTGAATTGGAATTACGCGCATGCGGCGGCGTCAATAGATGCACAAAATGATGACTTTATTGTGCAAGTAGAAACCGACACTGGGTTAGCACAAAAAGAGTTAATAATTCCGTGCGTTATAAGCGCGGATTTAAGACTGGCCGAGCCTCAAAAAGTACCGCTACCCAAAGTCATTGCTGCGCGTAAAATTGAGATTGAAACAATAAATATCGATGATATTTTGGATCAAAAAATAGATACTATTCAAACGATTAATGTTGAACCACCTCGTCCGCGTGACCCTGTGATTATACTAGAAAATGTCGATGATGTTGCGTTAAAAATAAAAGAGCTTTTATCATGATTGCCCTTATTTATTATGATGATTTTGAACGCCTGTTTTTGCAAGAAAAAACAGCGCATTTAAGTGCACAAAAAACAGAAATAAAACACGGTGGCTTTGATCATAAAAATGCACAAAATTACACGCATATTATATGTGTTGCGCACCCACAATCCAAAGAATTTCTTGCGCATTTGGGCGCCCATATCAACATACAACCTCTAACCGATTGTGACGCTATTATTGATGATCACACGCTCACCCGCGCCGCCTATGCTGGCAATGCTGTGATGACAATGAAAGACACTCAAGATACTAAGTTAATATCCTTAACGATGGAACAAAATAAAGAAAAATCGAGCAGTGATGACTTGCGTCACGCACGCGTTGTTGTGGGCGGCGGCCGATCATTTGGATCGGCTGATAATTTCAAAATGGCGTATGATTTAGCAAATATTTTGGACGGTGTCGTTGGCGCGACGCGCGCCGCCGTGGACGCTGGATATATCGGTAATGAAAAACAAATTGGTCAAACGGGGCAAACGATTAGCGCCGCGCTTTATTTGGCGTGCGGTATATCAGGCGCCATTCAACATGTTAGCGGTATAAGAAGCGTGGATAATGTGATTGCCATCAACACCGATCCTAACGCACCTATATTCAGGCACGCCACTTACGGTCTTGTGGCTGATATTTTTGACGTGTTGCCAGAATTAACAAACAAACTCAAATCTTGAAACACACGTGGATCAAGCCAATCGGCAGCGCCTCTATAATCGGCAACCACCTGCCCTTGTGGGTTCACGAGATATGTGCGCGGTAACCCTGCTGGTTTCATGTGTTTTTCAAATTGACGGTTAATGTCCATATAGCCCGCAAAATTACCCAAGTTTTTTCTCTCTAAAGCGCCAAGAATTTCCTCTTGTGATTTACGTTGATCAAAGGACACAGCCATAATTTTTAAATTTGGAAATGGGTTCTTTTTAGCCAGTTGCGCCAAATCAGGAAGCTCGGCCAAACACGGCGCACACCATGTCGCCCATACATTTAACAACACCCAATTGCCATGCCAATCCGTGACATTTTCGATTTGCCCGCTCGGACTTTTAAATTGATGGCGATTAATATCAATGGGGGTATTGAGCGTATTAAATCCGCGATACAGCATACTCAAAGACTTGGCTTCGGGCTTTGATAGGCTCGGTAAAAGCAATAACGTGGTTATAAGTAAAATTTTAAAAAATCGCATCTTGTTCTCTCATCCTAACTGATTGATACTAGTGTCCATGTCCAGACATTGTTTTTCAAGACCATTTTTAATTTTTTTACTTGGCATAAGCTTTGTGGTGAGTGCCTGTGGTATTCGACCTAAAGAACTCGCCCCCCCCTCACAAGCAAGCGAAGAAAAACCGCAAACACAAACGGAGAGTTTTAAGCGCGTTTATCCTGATCCAAGTTTATATTAATCTAGATAAAGCTCAATTTCACAGAGTAGGTCGCCGCGGGATCAGGAAAATTAACGTTTTCCAAAGTGGCTGAAAACGGCACTGATTGTTCTCCACCAAGCGCTTTTACGGGCGGCGCGAATTTCCAAGATTGTGGTAAAGCGTGCCCATCAGCATCAATGACTTCGGCCTTAAGCGCGCCCAGCATGATTTCATCACTCGAAAGATTGAGAATATTTGTTTTAAGTTCAAGTGCGTACGATTCGCCATTTTGAACGAGCGAAAAGGTCAGACGATCAATCCCAGCGCTGTCATTGGTGGCTTTTTCAGCAAGCCCAAGCCCCATATAAGCGCGTGCCATAAATCCTTTATTGGCCCATGCGCTATCTTTACTCAAATACAGGCCTCCCAGCGCGAGCACAATTAATGCCATACTCATGACCGCGACACGTGATTTCCAAAACGGTGCGCTACCTGACTTTTCTTTTTTAGTTTTTCCTTTTGGCACCACAAAAGAAGGTTCATCTTTTTTAGGACTGTCCTCAATATCGAAATCAATTTCGGACGCGGTGGCCGTTACGCCTTCCTTGAGAGGTTTATAGGGATTTGCTACAGGCGCAACCTCGCTGTCTTTTTCATCATTTATCTCAGGATTATCCTGATGCCATTCATGGTTACACTTGGCGCATCTTACTTTACGCCCTTCTGCGCCAATTAGGGCAACGGGCACATTAAATTCACTCGAACACTCTGGACAGGCGATGATCATGGTGCATATCCTATGCTATCAACTGATTTGCTGTCTAGTACCCAAGGATTTGCCGTAAATGAAAAAAACACTCGTTGAATTTGATCACGTGGGCTTGCGTTATAACGCGAGCGGCGAAGCGTTGTCTGACATCACGTTCCGTCTTGATGAAGGATCGTTTCACTTTTTAACGGGCCCAAGTGGTTCGGGTAAAA
The DNA here is from genome assembly GCA_037969255.1 of Bdellovibrionales bacterium. Taxonomy (GTDB): domain Bacteria; phylum Pseudomonadota; class Alphaproteobacteria; order Micavibrionales; family JBBKXB01; genus JBBKXB01. The sequence goes on from JBBKXB010000016.1 coordinate 5,923, forward strand.
CATCTCTTATGAACTTAATATCCCTGCGCCTCAAACCCACGCGCGGGATTGTGAAATTATTTGATGAGATTGTTCAAACCAAAGATGTGGATGATCTGGCGGGCTTTCGCCGTAAAATCGGGATGGTGTTCCAAGATTTCCGCCTTGTGGAGCATCTAAGCGCATTTGATAATGTGGCACTGCCCTTGCGCCTTCGTGGTGATAATGAAAAATCTGTTAAAAGTGATGTGCGAGAGCTAATGCAATGGGTCGGTTTGGGCGATCACATGGATCAACGCCCTGAAACATTATCAGGGGGACAAAAACAGCGCGTTGCGATTGCGCGCGCGGTGATTGATCGTCCTAAATTATTGCTGGCTGATGAACCGACGGGCAATTTGGATGATGTAATTGGTGAGCGATTGTTATTACTTTTTGAACAGCTCAATAAACTCGGCACCACGATTGTAATTGCCACGCATAGCCAACATTTGCTTGATCGTTTCCCGCATCCGCGCCTTAATATTTCGCGTGGGACATTGATAAATTCTGGAGTGATGTCATCATGATACATTCCAAACATTCACCATTATCATTGCCGCAAACACCTGCGTTTCGTGCGCTTTGGGCATCACAAGCTTTGTTAGGCTTTATGGGTACATTGTTTTTGCTCTTTGCACTCGCGTTAGGCGCACGCGCCAATGTGTGGCTAGCCTCTATGCAAAACCACGTGATTTTTGAATTGCCCATAGAAACCACGAATGAGAAAATTGATCTCAGTTTTTCCAATGTTGAGCTTAAAAAATTAGAACAATCAATTAAAAAAATTGACGGGCTTAATAATATCAATGGCCTTAGCCAAGATACAATTGCGGATCGCCTTGATCACTGGATTAATAACGTCAAAGATTTACCGCTTCCCTTAATGGTCGAGGCCGAGGCGAGTGATGATTTTAAAGCCAAAGACGCACTTAAAACGCTCCGTAACGATTACCCGAATATTGCCATCCACGAAGGGCGTGAAGCCATGAAGGATGGATTGTCTCAAGTCCTCACGCTCCGTCTTATTGCCTATTTCTTGGTGATCGTGACAATATTGGCGGGTGGGGCTATGTCGCTCACGGCGGCATATTGGCGCCTTGATGTACAAAAAGATGTCATTGATTTGCTTCATTCCATGGGCGCGACTAAACGCTATTTGATCACTGATTTGGCGCGATCTAATTTTATACAAACGCTGGCCAGCGCAGGCACAGGATTGATCATTGCCATTATATTGCTTGCTATTATGTGGTTATTATCAGGTGAAACCCGCGCCCAAGACATTGAAATTTTATCTCAATCACATACTTTATGGGCACTGGTTATTCCGTTTGTTCTGGCTATAATGGCGGCATTGGCAACGGCGGTGACCATTAAGATGCGTTACACGGCCTTTATCAAACGCGGCGAGTAAAAAGAAAGTGAATGGATGAATGCGAATTTTAAAGTCTTTATTTAAAATTATTTTTTCGGCCTGTGCGTTCATAGGTGGATTACTGCTTATTGGTCTTTTGATATTCACACTCGCAATGAGCCTCACACGCACACCCCATGACCTTGATCAAAAAACCGATGCCATTATCGTTTTAACGGGCGGTGATAAACGTGTCGAAGAAGGCTTAGAATTATTCAACAATGACATGGCGACAAAGCTTTTAATCTCTGGCGTTCACAAAGACGTGCGCATACCCGATATTTTGAGCTTTTGGCGCGGTCCCGCGCTTAATATTGGCAATGTATCGCTTGATCCCCGCGCCACATCAACCATTGAAAATGCCGTGTATTCGATTGAATGGATCAAAGAAAATGATGTGAAAACGATACGCCTTGTGACCGCGTATTATCATATGCCTCGCGCCTATTGGGAGTTCAAACATCGCATGCCAGAATTGAAAATTATTCCCCATAGCGTGACACCAGACTCTGGCCCCTCTTATCTTAAGGCGCTGGCCAGCGAGTACGGCAAATTAATCGTCTCGTTCCTCCCGCAAATGGATCAACCATGATTCAAAAAGCGCGTTCATTGCTGTTTACCATTTTATTTTTGATATGGTCAGCAACCACAAGCGTGTTTTTTGTGTGGGTGTTAATTTTGCCCTATACATGGGCAAATACAATCTTGCGCAATACCTATAACCGCGGAATCTATTGGCTGGAAAAATATGTGCTCGGGCTTGATTACAAAGTCATTGGCATGGAGTTGTTGCCCACCGATCAATCTTACGTGATCGCCGCCAAACATCAAAGCGCGTATGAAACGTTCAAAGTCAAACGTATGTTTGAGCACGCAGTCATCATCTTAAAACATGAACTTGCCCGCATTCCATTTTGGGGATGGTACACGCTCAAGGTTGGCGGTATCGCGATCAACCGCGAGGAAGGCAGTGCCTCTTTAAAAAAACTCGTGCGTGAATTGCAACCTGCCATCGCCAAAAATTACCCCGTGTTGATTTACCCGCAAGGCACGCGTGTGCCTGTGGATGCCACGCCAGCGCAATATCCTTATAAACCAGGGGTGGCACTCATCGCCAAATCGGCGGGTAATTTACCCATATTCCCGATGCGTTGTAACAGCGGTGAATATTGGCCCAAAAAAGGATGGCTTAATAAAAAATCAGGGACTGTCACATTTGAAATCCGCCCAGCATTAACAGGTAAAAAC
>JBBKXB010000017.1:0-3383 GCA_037969255.1 Bdellovibrionales bacterium
GACGATAAAAATACCCAGTCGCAGTAAAAAAAGTGCCCATTCGGTTCTATTTTGCTGAGAAACGTCTATCATTTTATATTTCCTTTTCTATTGTTCTAATAATAACTTCGCTGGAAAGCGCTTCATGAACAATGTATTTGTTTTAGAATTTAAAATCTGCACAGAATTATTCTCACAAGACTATATCCACCGCCATTGTGTTACTTGTAATTCTTGGAGGCGTTGATCATCAGGCGTGTTTTTTCTTCCGCCGTTCTCAAAAGATCAGGGATTAATTTAGTTTCTGGCATGTTTTTCCAATATTTTTTTGGCATTTGATTAAGCATTGCCTCTTTTTTTAGACGCGCAGGATTAAATATGTTGGCATAGTAAGTGAGCCAATATTGCTCAAAATTATCATCTTTTGGGAATTGTTCAGGATCAGGATTATCCTCAAAATAAATATTGTTTTGATCCCAATACGCGGCGCGATAGGGTGTTAAAATTGACCAATTCATGTTTTTAAACCTCTTTTTGAAAAAAGGAACAACGCGCTCTAATGTGTAATGTTCTGGCTCGTGCCACGCGATGAATTGCGCATGCCCATCATGATTCATTTCACGAAATCTCAAAAAAGCAGTGATTTTATAGCCATCGCGGTAAACAGCTTTGCTCATAGTTCTAAGCTTCATGACATCATCATCGGTTTTTAAATTTAAAAGATGCTTATTTTCATGAACAATACGCCATAAAACGCGATACAAAAGTGCGTATTTTTGAGTGTCATGATGACAAATCACGACTTTTGCGATCTCAACAAACGCTTTGGATATCTTAATGTTGTAGTTTTTTAGCGGAATATTTAGATCATCACCAAACAAATCATTATGCGTGCCGTTATGATCCGACCATATAATCTGATCGGGAGAAATGCCTTGATGTAAGCATGATCGCGCGGCATATCGCCACTCTTCAAATCCAGGAATAGATTGAATGGTTATGGTCTTCATGATGCGTTTTGCAGATGCGCCCCTGAAAATAAATCCAATTGTTCTGTTCTTTTCATACGAAGGCCAAGATGTTCTTGTTCAAGCAAATAAAGGGCGGGCTTATAATCTGTGACAATGACAAAAGGCTTAATTTTTTCTATCGGGAGCCTCATTTTCACTAAGTCCACCCACGCGATATGTGCAAATTTACGAATGGATACAATTTTATTGGCATTGATGGCACCAATGCCTGGTACGCGCAGTATAAGAAATTTATCGGCCTTGTTCAGATCGATGGGGAAAATATGACGGTTATTTAATGCCCACGCTAATTTTGGGTCATGGTCTAGGCTAAGCATATTATCTTTTGTGCCTTGTAATATTTCATCCAGCTTAAAATTATAAAACCTTAATAGCCAATCCGCCTGATATAAACGATGCTCCCTAATTAGAGGCGCAGGCTTAAGCGGAAGAATAAGGCTCGCATCTGGTATCGGGCTAAATGCCGAATAATAAACGCGCCTCAGTTTTTGTTTTTGATAGAGATCAACGCTAGAACCAAGGATAATTTTATCATCCGATCCATCGGCGCCAATAATCATTTGCGTGGATTGACCGCCGGGTGCAAAACGAGGGGGTCTTTTACCACTAAAGCTTTTGGATTGCTTCGCCTCTGCAATTTTATTTTTGAGATTACTCATAGCGCCCGTGATTTCACCCAATTCTTTTTCAGGTGCATATTTATTGAGGCTTTGTTGGGTTGGCATCTCAACATTGATACTCAAGCGATCAGCATATAGCCCCGCCTCCTCTTGTAATTCGGGCGATGCATTGGGAATGGTTTTAAGATGAATATAACCTTTGAAACCATGGTCAAGGCGCAAAGATTTGGCAATGCGCACCATAGATTCCATCGTATAATCTGGCGTGTTTATTATACCCGAACTTAAAAATAAGCCTTCAATATAATTTCTCTTATAAAAGTTAATGGTTAGATCGACAACTTCTTGAACTGTGAAACGTGCCCGCCTGACATTGCTCGATTTACGATTGATACAATAATGGCAATCATAAATACAATAATTGGTCATGAGTATTTTAAGCAATGAAACGCAACGCCCATCGGGTGTAAAGCTGTGACATATACCAGTCCCGCCCGTTAATGATCCAATGCCACTACCACCCGCTTTGGCCTCGCGCTTACCCGCCGTCCCTGATGCACAAGATGCATCATATTTGGCGGCATCCGCTAATATTTCGAGTTTGGTTGTTAATTTATCGCTCATAATGAATCCACATTAATTCACTTTTTGTTCTTATTCAATAGAACGGATTTTAGCTTATGTTTAAATTGATTAGTGATAGATCAGACAATGCTAGATTTAATGTTCGTGCTCGTTATAATGAATTTATATGCAAGATAAACAAATCATAAACGATGGATTTTCAATAGCGTTGGACACAGTCCATGGCTGGGGCGCTGATTTTTACGAACGCCTCCCTAATATCATTGTTGGGATAATTATAGTTGTCGTTTTTGGGTTTATGGCGCGCCTCATTGGAAAAGCTATATCCTCTTACTTTACCAAAAAAGAACGCATTGATCTTGGGCAAATCATAGCCGATTTTACATTCTGGATTTTGATTTTCTTTGGTGTGTTACTCGCGATAACGATCATTGTGCCTTCTGTAAAACCTGCCAATATGCTGGCAAGTTTAGGTATAGGGTCATTGGCTATTGGTTTTGCATTCAAGGATATATTGCAAAATTGGATGTCGGGTCTTCTCATATTACTGCGCATGCCATTTAGACGTGGTGATCAAGTTAAAATTGGTGAGGCCGAAGGCACTGTCATGAGAATTGAACCACGTGCCACAATCATTCGCACTTATGATGGACGTGACATCGTAGTGCCTAACACCATTGTTTACACCAATATGATTGAAGTGAACACGTCACAATCCCAGCGCCGTATCGAAATAGATTTAACCGTTGGTTATGCGTATGACGTGCGCAAAATGACCAAAATTATACAAAACTCATTGTCACAAGTAGAAGAAGTTTTAAAAGAACCCGCGCCCCAAATTTTATGTTGGGAGTTGGGTTCAACGTCTCTTGCGCTTCGCGTGCGGTGGTGGATTCAATCTCAAAAATCTGCCGAGGTGATTTCACGTTCAAGAGTGGTGCAAGCGATCAAAGAAGCATTTGATGCCAATGATATCGATCCCACTGATCCGCAACTAATATTCTACCAAGAAACGAAACCAACGCCGCAACAAGAAGCTGATAAATCTACCGTGGGCACATCCTCACATGTCATTGTCAATGATGGACCACCGCCCCCAGAATTTGCGATTGATCAAGCTGATCCAGAATCCGAAGCTATAAAAATAGACACCAAAAAAGAAACATTA
>JBBKXB010000018.1:0-6971 GCA_037969255.1 Bdellovibrionales bacterium
GGGTATGGGACAAATTATTACATGGTCAGTGCGCGATGAAACATTGCATTGCTTATCCATGATCCGCCTCTTCCAAGAGTTTATCAAAGAAAATCCAGATATTTGGGATGATGAGCTTAAGGCCGAAATCACAGAGTCATGTAAAACCATCATTGGCTTTGAAGACAACTTTATTGATCTGGCCTTTGAAATGGGTGAAATCGAAGGCTTGAAGCCCGAAGAAGTGAAACAATATATTCGCTATATTGGCGATCGTCGCCTTACGCAACTTAGCCTTGAGCCTGTCTTTGGTACGGATAAAAATCCATTGCCGTGGATGGACGAAATGATGAATGGTGCCGAGCATACGAACTTCTTTGAAAACCGTGCCACTGAATATTCCAAAGCGTCGACAACGGGTGCATGGGAAGATGTGTTTTCGGATGACATGTTCGCGGGCAAATACGGCAAAAAAGCAGATCCTAATAAGACTGGCGAAGCCGCTTAAACGTGCCGACGCCCATTATTGAAACAGAGCGTTTAATCCTCACGCCTCGCTGTGAAGAAGAAAACGCTCAACTTCAATTGTATTTTAATGATTGGGATATTATCAAGCAAATGTCTGCAGGCGATACACGTATGTGGCCATGTCCACCCGACAGCGTTCAAAGACTTTGGGACATTGTGTTAAAACAGGGTATGGAAGAAGATAGGTGGCATGGATGGTCATTAAGGTTAAAATCTGATCCCGACCATGCTTTTGGACAAATTGTATTAATACCAGAAGATCAGGAGGATGAGAGAGGTTTTTGGATTGGTCGCCCTTACTGGGGAAAAGGGTATGCAAACGAAGCCAAGATTGCGATGACAAAATTTTGGTTTGAAGCACTTCATAAACCATCACTAACCGTTAAATGCCGCGCGGATAATAGCGGGTCCAATAGAATACAAGAAAAGCAAGGTTTTGAAGTCATTAAAACTATGAATGAGCCTTATGCTGATGGTGAAACGCATCAAACCAATATATGGAGAGTTTCAAAGGAAAATTTTTACGAAGCAATAAAATAAAATATATTATACAATTATAAAGTTTGGCCCCTTAGTGGGGCTTTTTGCTATAAGAGAATATCCCTAAAGTTCCTATGATCTCTTTGTTCGTAACGATTTTTTAACGAATCAATGCTATGCTAAAGATACGATTAAGGACGTGAAATTTATTTGTTCATTAAAGCCAACGCTTTTGAAAAATTCCTTCTCCAGAGACTTCTGGACTATCGTTCTTTACCCTCAAAAACCTCCACACACAATCAGGAAGCAGGTTCTTTATGGCCAAAAAAGCGCGTGACCCACGCAACAAAAAGCAAAACTTTAAAACAATCCAAGGCGGACACAATGCCACCGAAAAATGGGATCCTATTGCGGAAAACATTGATAAACGCCGCGATCAAAGCTATTTAAAAACCGTGCGCGCAAGAACCGAAGGCCAACAAGTCCTTATGGATGCCATCAAAGAGCATCACCTTACTATGGCTATGGGGCCTGCGGGAACGGGTAAAACATATCTTGCTGTTGCTAACGCTGTTGAGGCGCTCGAGGCTGGCGAAGTTGAACGCATTATTTTGTCGCGCCCTGCGATGGAAGCTGGCGAGTCAATTGGGTACTTGCCTGGTGATATGCACGAGAAAATGGCGCCATATTTACGCCCCCTTTATGATGCACTTGGTGATCGATTGGGCGGAAAACGCGTTAAACAACTTATTGAGGATGGGACAATCGAGATTGCGCCCGTTGGATTTATGCGCGGACGTACATTGAACAATGCTTTTGTGGTGATCGATGAGGCGCAAAACTGTACCTATAGACAACTGAAAATGCTTCTCTCGCGCTTAGGTTGGAATAGCACAATGGTGGTTACGGGCGATCCTGCGCAAAGTGATTTACTCGATAATCTTTCTGGGCTCAAAGACATTTGCGAGAGACTTGAAAAGGTTGAAGGCATTGCTGTGATACACTTGACGGGCAAAGACATCGTGCGTCATCCCCTTGTCGGGAAAATGCTCGACGTTTTATAAGTGTTGTTATGAAGGTTTGAAGGTTTGAGCGTTGGTGGATTTTATGGTTTTAGTTATACCCCAATCGTAGACTTTAATATCGTAATATTTTAACTCGGGATTGTTGGCGGTACTTGCTTGCATGACTCTTAGTGAATCAGAGATATGATCGATCAAATGACTATTATTAGTGTCCAAATTAATACGGTATCTGTTTTGTGCGCGCTGGTCTGTGTCAAACCAATCACTAGATTTGACATCTAAAATTTTTGCATCCTTATACTCGTAGCCTAAAGGTAAAAAAGCATCGAACATCACAACAGGTGTTCCTGTTGTTTTACCAAAATCTACAGCTTGGCGTGCGCCTCGTGACCAGCCCGCTACAACGAGATCTTGGTATTCGTTTTTCCATGCGTTAAGAATATTTCTAATATCCTTGTCAGCTTGAGGTTCGTCAAGTCCAGTTATGATATGCCAGCCTTCTCGCATTATCTCAAGATTCGTATTTTTAGCGCCTAAAATAGTAGCAATATGTCGATCATTAATACGATCATGCCAAAGCATAATATCAATGCTTTCAGCTTCGTTATAGTTATGTTTGATGTGATCCAATGGATAAATATTAAAAGCCCCCCTTGTTATTCTCTTGTCCACATATTGCGCACTTAGCTGAAAATCGATCAATTCCGAGAGATTTAATAAGTTTGATGTTGCGTAATAGTCTTTAAGCGGATCGTAATTCTTATCATCCATATCATCAAAAATGGTCTCGATAGTGTTATCTTTCATGTCTAAATTAAGAGCGTATTGCGGGAGCTTGCTACGATCAAGCAAAGGCATTTCAGGATACTTATCGCCATCAACATTTTCTTCAAGAGCTGCTGAAGGTAAATTCACGAGCGATTTACCCACCAAAAATGTTGACAACCCTAAGCACAAGAATACGAGGGCTGTTCGTTGGATTATTTTTCCTTTGAGAGACATAGTCAGCAATATACATTAATGAGTTAATATGTCAATAATATTAGGTATTTTGTAAAATATAAATCATCTATTTGATCCGTAACCCCTTTACGCCTTTTATGAAAGGCTTTATCTTTATGCCTTGTCCATAAGGAGTTATTTGACATGTCTTTTCCTGCTCAAAACCAAAATGCCGCTACCGCTGACCGCTTATCGTTGCTCACAGGCGTGAACGCTGAATATATTTCACATTTATATACGAAATACATCAAATCAAAATCCTCTGTGGATGCGAGCTGGCAAAGTTTTTTTGCAGGGTTATCCGAAGATGAACTCACCGTCTTAAAAGAACAAAATGGCGCGAGCTGGACGCCGAGTGAAAACCGCGTTGAAAGTCGTGGTTTCGCCAATAACACCTCCGCCGCCCCAACCAACATTGTGCCCATGCCTCAACAACGCACCGGGCAAGCGCAAAATATAGATCAATCGGTGATTGAAAGCACGGTACGTGTTCATAACTTGATCAATGCGTATCGCGTTTACGGGCATTGTCTGGCACAGCTTGACCCATTGGGTTTAAATCCGCCAACGGGTCACCCAGCACTTGATCCAGCGCATCACAAGCTAACGCCTGCCATGGAAAATCAAACATTTCCATTAATGGGACGTTTGGGTATGGAAAGCGCCACCTTAGGGTCAATCTTACAAAAATTAAACTCTATGTACGCCTCAACATCGGCTGCCGAGTTTATGCATATTCCTGATCAAGAACGTCAAGAATGGATACAAAATGCATTTGAAAACCGTGACACTATGGCGGTCACACAAAATGAAACGCGTCACGAAATTTTAAACCGTCTGGCCCAAGCCGAAGGGTTTGAACAGTTTCTTCATAAAAAATTCCAAGGCGCAAAACGCTTTGGCCTTGATGGCGGTGAAGTGATGATCCCATCGATTGATGCCATGATTAATGTTTGCGTCAATAATGGCGCATCAGAGTTCGTATTTGGTATGGCACATCGTGGCCGTTTGAACGTTTTAACGAATATTATGCGCAAACCTGCCAAAGCGATTTTGGCTGAATTCCAAGGTAAAAACGCGCTACCAGAACAATTCACCAATGTGAGCTCTGATGTGAAATACCATATGGGTTACTCCAATGATGTCGATATCAATGGCAAATCCATTCATATGAGCTTGGCTTATAACCCGTCACATTTAGAATTTGTAAACGCGGTGGTGGTAGGTAAAACGCGTGCCAAACAAGAACATGACAAAGACAAAGCACACGAAGGCGTTGTGCCTATTGTGATCCATGGTGATGCTGCTTTTGCGGGTCAAGGCGTGACCGCCGAAACACTTATGATGAGCGAACTAAACGGCTACACAGTTGGCGGAACCATTCACATCATTATTAACAATCAGGTTGGTTTTACCACGCGCCCCGAAGATGCACGCTCTGGGAAATATTCATCTGATCTAGCCAAAATGATTGATGCGCCAATACTACATGTTAATGGTGACGATCCTGATGAAGTGGTGCGTTTATCATGCATTGCTGCCGATTACCGCCAGATTTTCAAGCGTGATATCGTGCTTGATATCGTGTCATACCGCCGTTATGGGCATAATGAAGGCGATGAACCACGGTTCACACAGCCTCTTATGTATGACCGCATTGATGATATGACGCCTGTACGTGAAAAATATGCACAACAGCTCGTGCAAGCGGGTCATATATCTCAAGAGGATGCACAACAATATGTTGATGATATGCGCAGCGAGATGGAGCAAGCCTATGATGATGCCAGTGCGTTTGAGGCCAGTGACGCCGATGTACTGCATGGTAAATGGGAAGGCATTTCCACCGCGCCGATTGATCTGCCACGCCGTGCGTCAACAGGGCTCACAGATAAGAAATTCAACACCATCGGAACCGCATTAACGACTGTTCCCAGTGATTTTACATTGAATAAGAAAATTGAACGCCTGCTTGATAGCAAAAAAACTATGTTTAAAGAAGGTATGGGCTTTGATTGGGGCACAGCCGAAGCCATTGCATTTGGATCACTTTTAAAAGAAGGCTATAATGTGCGCCTATCAGGGCAAGATGTACGCCGAGGAACGTTCTCGCACCGTCACGCCGCGCTTTACGATCAAAAAAATGCAAAGCGCTATTACCCACTCAATAATATCAAGGAAGAGCAAGGCGTGTTTAGCGTTTATAACAGCCCATTATCCGAATGCGCCGTCATGGGTTTTGAGTATGGCTATTCGCTTGCCAGTCCAAACACATTAACGTTGTGGGAAGGTCAGTTTGGGGATTTCGTCAATGGCGCACAAGTGATAATCGACCAATTCATGTCGAGCGGTGAAAGCAAATGGCTCCGTATGTCTGGTCTTACATTGCTTTTACCACATGGGTTTGAAGGGATGGGGCCAGAGCATAGCTCTGCGCGTTTAGAACGGTTCTTACAAAATAGTGCTGAGGATAACTGGCAAGTGTGCTATCCGACCACGCCCGCCAATTATTTCCACTTATTGCGTCGTCAATTGCACCGAAATTTCCGCAAACCATTGATTATCATGGCGCCTAAATCTCTTCTTCGTCATAAAAAATGCACGTCAGAAACCGCTGATATGGTAGGTCAAACCGCCTTTAGACGTGTGTTATGGGATATGGCAGAAAATGAAGGCATGCTGGCTAAACCCAAAGATATCAAACGTCTTATTTTATGTAGCGGTAAGGTCTATTTTGACTTGTATCAAGCGCGTGAAGATATGGGCATCAAGAATATTAATATACTGCGTGTGGATCAACTTTATCCATTCCCCGAAGATTCACTCATGGAAGAAATTGGACGCTTCCCAAATGCCGATATTATATGGTGCCAAGAAGAACCAGCGAACCAAGGTGCTTGGACATTCATGCGTCCTCGCCTTCGCGAAGTTATTGCCTCTTTAGGACATAAATCCAAAGAGGTTCATTATGTTGGGCGACCCGAGGGTGCCGCGCCCGCCACTGGTCTTGCTTCCCGCCATAAAGCCGAACAAGACGCATTAATCGAACACGCTTTGACAATTAAGAAGTGAACAATTAAAAAATAATCGACATATAAGAGAGGAAATTTTTATAATGTCTACTGAGATGATCAAAGTCCCAACATTGGGTGAATCTGTTACCGAAGCCACGATAGCCAAATGGCTTAAATCTGAAGGGGATGCCGTCGCCGAGGATGAACCGATAGTTGAGCTTGAGACTGATAAAGTCACGATGGAAGTGAACGCCCCTGTTGCTGGTGTCCTTGGTAAAATTATTGCGCAAGAGGGTGATACCGTTGATGTTGGCGCTGATTTGGGAGAGATAAACACCGATGGCAAAGCCGCAGCTAAACCCGCCAAATCTGAAGAAGATAAATCTGATAACAAAGCCCAACAAGTGCCAACAGCCGATCCAAAAACAATGGAAACGGACAGTAAATCTGGCCCTGCAGGTCGTAAAGCTTTGGCCGATAATAATTTATCGGAATCTGATGTTAAGGGTTCAGGCAAAGAGGGGCGCGTGACCAAATCAGACGTGGCTGCGCATGTTTCCTCTCCTAGCCCTAAAGCTGTAGAGAGCGCACCGCGCAAGACTGGCGAGCGTGAAGAACGCGTGCGTATGAGCAAACTGCGTCAAACCATTGCAGGACGACTCAAAGAAGCACAAAACACCGCCGCCATCCTCACGACATTCAACGAGGTTGATATGACTGATCTCATGGCGCTCCGCTCTGAATTCAAAGAAGCATTTGAGAAAAAGCACGGCGCTAAATTAGGGTTCATGTCCTTTTTCACAAAAGCTGTGGTTCAAGCTTTGAAAGAGTTCCCTGCCGTGAACGCCGAAATTGATGGCACGGATGTCATTTACAAGAATTATTATGATATTGGCGTGGCCGTATCCACACCGCAAGGCCTCGTTGTGCCTGTGGTGCGTGA
>JBBKXB010000019.1:0-10023 GCA_037969255.1 Bdellovibrionales bacterium
TGATAGGAGAGGGTATTGATAACGCCTTTCTACAGCGTAATAACGAACGTGTTCGTATCGGCACAGCCCGCCATGACGTTCGAGCTTTTACACAAATTCTAAGTGATGCCTTTATTAAATCTTATTTCCTACGTGAAGTTATTGATGAAACCATCCAGATGGCCAATATTTATGATGCACGTGGCCGTAAATCAGCACATTTCGCATTAAAAAATCGCGTTGAAGGGCAATTTAATGCTTCAAGACAACAGTTTAATGATAATTTTGGTCAAGCCTCAATGGCACGTGATAATTCACAAGCGTGTCAAGAATTGGAACAAACAGCAAGAGGCGGCATGAGGCGCAGCACACTTGAGAACCCAACAGTTCAAAGAGCTTTAAAAAATTGTGGTATTAATGTTGCGCCCCGCTAAACTTTAAAAATCCTTTATGCTTTTCATCTTGCTCTACGATGAATAATCGTTCGTGACGCACACCAAATTCATTTTCAAAATAAACACCTGGTTCATTCGATACCAATAAGCCTTCGGGGATCGCATTCATTGAGCGCGGGCTGATGTTATATGGCCCCTCATGCACCGATAAAAATTGACCTACGCCATGCCCAATACCGTGCGGACATGTATAACCCTGCTCCCACAATATGTGGTTGGGTATAGCCGCCAATTCTGCGCCTGTTGTGCCTACAGGGAAGCGCGTACGTGCAAGTGTCTCGTGTGCTTTGACCACTGTATCATAGACACAGCGTTCTTTATCGCTCACGTCACCCAATAAAATGGTGGTTGTGCGATCCGTGGTGCCGTCTTGGTATTGACCCCCACTATCGATGAGCAACACACCGCTGCCATGAACCAATTTATCGCTGCCTTTGACAGGATGATAATGAATGATCGCGCTATTTTCACGAAACCCCACAATGGCATCAAAACTTTCCTCGACATACAAATTATGCTTAGCGCGTGCTTCAGAGATCATAATCGCAATCTCATGTTCATACGCGGTATTGGTTTCAAGGTATTCAACTAACCACTTGAAAAATCTATCCATTATATCATTATCGCGGCGAAGGACTTCTTTGATGATTTGGCGAGATTTTGGCGTTTTAATACAGCGAATATCTTCAAATAAGTTTTTGATTTCCTTAGTTTTTTTAATATTTTGAACAAGTGATTGGGGCACTGTTTGCGGATCAAAGCCAATGCGCTTGTTTTGATCAACCTTAAAGTCTGATACTATTTGTATATCTATTTTTATATCTGATTGGTTCGTATAATTATGATCAAGCATGAGTTGGCACGCGTCATGAGTGATAAATAACCGCCCCAATATTTGTGGGGAGTGTAAAACGCTCTGTGCGCGGATACCCGTGAGCCAACTCACAAGCGTTGCATCGCCAATAATTCCACCCTCAATGTCATTATCCTTCATGGATTGACGCGCCAGCGCTAATTTATCTTTGAAATCTCTGCCTTCAAAACGGTCGCTATCCCATTGAAATAAAGTATTATTTTTAATTGATTCACTATTCATCAATTGGTGTATAGCGCCTTCTTTAAGCGCCACGATCTCAACATCAATTTTTTTGAGTTTTTCCTTAAGGCTCTCGAGACGTGCAACGGCAATACACGATGGATCAAAACCGAGTGTTTTAATTTTACCCCTCACCCATTCATCCATTTTATTGTGAGGCGCCTCAAGCACATCCCAATCTTTATCGACCTGCGCACGCGCTTGGATGGGATAACGACCATCAACAAATAAACCTGCATCATCAGCGCTCACGATGGCCACACCAGCCGATCCTGTGAACCCACTCACCCATGCCAATATTTCTTGGTCGGGTGGTAAATACTCATTTAGATAGGCGTCTTCATGGGGGATATAGACCGCATCAACGCCCCATGCACCCAATTGATCTCGTAATGTTTTTAAGTTTTGTGACATAAAGCCATAGTCTCATAAAATGGACGCTATAGCATTATATTTTTAGAAATTAGCGCGAAGTTCGAGTGGTTTAGTGCCACTGACAGCCAGAACAACAGGCGAACCTTCTCCAAGGGTTTTTCTAGGATGTTGTTGTAATACCCCACATATATAAGAAAAACTCAAAGCAACGGGGTACAATCTCTCATTGTTTTTACCTGGTTGGTCTGGTGAAGGTACAAATTTATATTGCCCTTCTATGATGCTCAATCTTCCGTAATAACGTTTTACATCATTCATGTTTTTAATTATGCAATTTTTTTATCGCGGGTCAAACGTTAATTTACGCGCCCTGCATTTTGGCGGCTTTGATCGTGTTGGAAAGCAAACACGTAATGGTCATTGGCCCCACACCCCCTGGGACTGGAG
This sequence comes from Bdellovibrionales bacterium, assembly GCA_037969255.1. Taxonomy (GTDB): domain Bacteria; phylum Pseudomonadota; class Alphaproteobacteria; order Micavibrionales; family JBBKXB01; genus JBBKXB01. The sequence goes on from JBBKXB010000019.1 coordinate 2,353, forward strand.
TTATAGCGCGCGCTTTTGATAACGCCTCCTCAAATGCCACATCACCGCGCAACTTACCGTCCTCGCCCCTATTGATGCCCACATCGATGATTGTGGCACCGTCTTTGATCCAACCACCTTTGACCATTTCCATGCGTCCCACGGCAGCGACCACAATATCGGCTTGGCGCACAAGAGAGGGTATGTCTTTCGAGCGTGAATGCACTTGGGTGACTGTGCAATTGGCGTTCAACAATAATTGTTGCATGGGTTTTCCAAATAATAATGATCGTCCAATGACCACTGCGTGAAGCCCTGACAATTCGGAACGATCAATCACACTTTCTATTAATAGCATCGAGCCTTGGGGCGTACATGGCACAAGCCCATCAACCCCAGCCATCAATCGCCCCATATTGGTGGTCGATAACCCATCCACATCTTTTTCCACCGCGATCATTTCCACAAGGCGGTTTGTATGATCTTTGATCGCCTCAGGCAGGGGCAATTGCATTAAAATGCCGTGCACCGATGGGTCTTCGTTGAGTGTATGAATAAGAGATTCTATTGCCTCGGGACGCGCATTATCAGGCAATCGATGCTCATATGAATTGATGCCAACTTTGGCACAAGCCTTAATTTTACTAGAGACGTAGACATGACTGGCTGGATCATCACCGATTAAAATGACCGCCAACCCTGGTTTAACAGTCATGGTTTCGACAGATTCTTTTAAGCGATCTCTAAGGTTTTTGGCAATTGTTTTGCCGTCGATAATGTGTGCTGTCATGTCTTAATATATAAGCACGGCGCCAATGATGGATTGCAAGATATGAAGCACCAAAATCAAAACGATGGGTGATATATCAATGCCACCTATGGGCGGAATGGGCAAATAACGGCGCATGAATTGATATACAGGATCAACAAAACGGTTTATTTGCATGATCGCATTGGCCACATGAGGATTTTGAATCGTAATAACATCAAAACGTATCAGCCACTGTAGAATAACTTGTGCAATGATGATAAAGATATATATATCAATAGCCAAAATCAGTAACTTACCAACGAAAACCATGCGCGCTCCTTATTTCCCTTTTAAAAAGTTTATTATTTTTATGTCTCTTGTTCTAGCCATTTTTGCAAGCGATGTCGAGAGGGCTGACGCACAGACTTTAAAATGCAAAACACAACCCTCTCAAAATATTCGTGTGATTGTGACGACCAATCCTATCAAAAAAGACAATTCAAAAAGCGAATTGCAATTACAAAGCTTTAAAATTGATACGATCAATCCCTATGGCACGGACTCGATCACGGAAATCGGTGGCCTCATGAGCGGTGGCTTGCAATTCAAATCAGCTATGAACATCGCGTGGGAAACCGATGGACGGACAAGCTGTTTTTGGTTTGATAACATCGAAATGACGTTACACATTGACCCCACGATATACATTGCGAATAAACACCGCCCCAACACGTGCCGATATAACGCCATCCTTCAACACGAATACAAACATGTTAAGGCTGATCAAGATGTCGCGGTGTTTTGGCGTCCTAAAATCGAAGCGTATTTAAAACAAAGAGTTGTGAGCCTTGGCAAAGTTGGCCCTTATTCCAATGCAAGACAAGCCGAGGTGCGCCGCACGATGACGGAATACATTGCCAAAGCCATGAAGGACGCGAGCGAAAAAGTGAATGAAGACCGTTTTAAACGCCAACAAACCATTGATAATAAAGCTGAATATGACCTCGTGAACGCGAAGTGCCGTTGATCCACATTATTTTTTAAGACTTAAAACTGCCCGCTTAGGATTAACTATATTGTTAGCGTCAGCAATAGTCATCGATGACGCAAAATGCGAAGGGCTCATATCCCATTTAGCTTTATTGAAGAGCTTGACTATGCGCCCCTTACGATGGGCATTTTCAGTTTGACGAATGCGGCTATACATTCTCAAATCTTTTGCGACAATCTTTTTGCACTCAGTTTCATAATATTTATCGATTTCACGATCTAAAGCATTAGCAATGGCGGCAGGATATAATTCACCCATCAAATGTATGTGATCACATACATTCCAATCCCAGCGCTTACCGTAGGAGCGAAGAACAAACGCACCGAGTTCATCAAATTTATCAACCGTCGCTAAATCAATATCTATTGGTTCTAATTCAAGAATTCTATTTTTTTCACGAAGATATAACGACCCGATCATATGCATCATATTATCACCCGCATGGTTACTTTGGTGAAACATCCGATATTCAAACTTAACCATCTCAAGAGCATCAACAATTTTATCAGAGATTTTAATTAAGGATATAATTTTCGCAAGTGTGACATCATGGTAATCCTCCATCCACAATGATTTGAGATCACGCCAAGCGGCTTCAACTCCCAACATCATAAATTGGTCATGCAAGTGTTGGGTATATACCAACTTCCTCCCATTACCGTAATCAATCGTTTTATCTGATATTGGGTGTTTGTTAAAAGTTTCCTCAAAAAATAAAGAGTCCAACCTGAACACATTTAAAAAAAAATCAAGATTTGGCGCATATTGATTTTCAATGCTTTCTTCTATTAAAGATGCCACTTCACTGTTCATATTTAATTCATGGCACAATGGTGATCATTATGTCTATATAATTATATCTCGCTTGATAAAAAAACGAATATGCATCATCATGTAAGCCTATAAAAACAAAGGAAAAAACATGATCAAAACTGGCACTGACACTCTCAAAACACGCAAAAGAATTTCATCCAATGGCAAGACTTACGATTACTTTGATGTGACCTCGATCAAAGGTTACGAGCGCATGCCGTATTCCTTGCGCGTGCTACTTGAGAACATGCTTCGTTTTGAAGATGGACGTACCGTCAAAGTTGACGACATCAAAGCCATTGAAAATTGGCTTGATAATAAAGGCAAGGCAGGTCACGAAATTGCGTATCGCCCTGCCCGCGTGCTCATGCAAGATTTCACAGGCGTGCCAGCCGTTGTGGATTTAGCGGCAATGCGTGAAGGCATTAAAAACCTTGGTGGCGACCCACAAAAAATTAATCCATTAACGCCTGTTGATTTGGTGATTGACCATAGTGTGGCCGTTGATGCATTTGGCAGTGACGCCGCGTTTAAATTTAATGTTGAAAAAGAATTTGAACGCAACAAAGAGCGTTATGAGTTCCTTAAATGGGGACAAGATTCATTCCGTAATTTCCGCGCTGTGCCCCCTGGAACTGGTATTTGCCATCAGGTGAATTTAGAATATCTCGCGCAATCTGTGTGGCTAAGTGAGGATGAAAAAGTCGCCTACCCCGACACGTTGGTGGGAACAGACAGCCACACAACTATGATCAATGGGCTTGGTGTCCTTGGTTGGGGCGTGGGTGGTATTGAGGCAGAGGCAGCAATGCTTGGCCAACCTATTTCTATGCTCATCCCTGAAGTCATAGGCTTTAAAATCACAGGCAAACCAAAAGAAGGCACGACCGCCACGGATTTGGTGCTTATGGTCACGCAAATGCTCCGCGCCAAAGGCGTGGTTGGTAAATTTGTAGAATTTTATGGTGACGGGCTTAACGCAATGTCACTCGCGGATCGCGCCACAATTGCCAATATGGCACCTGAGTATGGCGCAACATGCGGGTTCTTCCCCATCGACAAAGAAACATGTCGTTATTTACGCTTTACGGGGCGCGATGAAGCGCGTGTTGATTTGGTTGAGGCGTATTGCAAAGCCAACGGTTTTTGGCGCTCTGACGATGATGACTTGGTGTTCACAGACACGCTTGAACTTGATTTGAGCGCCGTTGAACCAGCGCTTGCAGGGCCAAAACGTCCGCAAGATCGTGTACTTTTGTCTAAAGCCACAGATAATATTTCTGATTTTATAAATATTTCAAAAGCGTCCACTGCGCCTGTGCCAGTTGAAGGTATGGACGCATCTATTACATCTGGTGACGTGGTGATTGCCGCGATTACATCATGTACAAACACCTCCAATCCATCTGTGATGGTGGCGGCTGGTCTCGTGGCGCGTAATGCCCGCGAAAAAGGCCTCAAAGTACAGCCTTGGGTTAAGACATCCCTTGCCCCTGGATCACAAGTTGTAACCGATTATTTAGAACGCGCTGGCCTGCAAGATGATCTCGATGCGCTTGGATTTAATCTCGTGGGTTATGGTTGCACAACCTGTATTGGTAACTCTGGCCCGCTTCCCGATAATGTTAAGCAAGCCGTTGAAAGCGCCGATTTAACCGTGGCCTCTGTGCTCTCTGGTAATCGTAATTTTGAAGGACGCGTGAACCCGAATGTGAAAGCCAATTATCTCGCCTCTCCCCCATTGGTTGTGGCTTATGCATTATTAGGTACAATGAACAAAGACATCACCACCGTGTCACTTGGTAAAGGGTTGGATGGCAAAGACGTTTATCTCAAAGATATTTGGCCATCAAACAAAGATATCAGCGAAGCCGTTGAACAAGCTCTCACCCCAGAAATGTTTAAAGACCGTTATGGTGATGTGTTCAAAGGGCCACCAGAGTGGCAAGCCATTAAAACAAGTGGCGGCGAACTTTATGATTGGCAAGCCGACAGCACATATGTGCGTAACCCGCCTTATTTTGATGGCATGACACGCGAGTTAGATAAAATCACTGAGATTAAAGGCGCCTACCCGCTCGCTATATTTGGCGATAGCATTACCACCGATCATATTTCTCCCGCAGGTGCGATCAAAAAAGATAGCCCTGCTGGCGCATATTTGATTGATCATGATATTGCCCCATCCGATTTCAACAGCTATGGCTCGCGTCGTGGTAATCACGAAGTTATGATGCGTGGTACATTTGCCAATATTCGCATTAAAAACCAAATGCTCAATGGTGTTGAAGGTGGTATGACCCGTCATATTCCAAGTGGCGCTGAAATGCCAATTTATGATGCGGCGATGAATTACAAAGAAGAAGGCCGTCAATTGATCGTCATCGGCGGTAAAGAGTACGGCACAGGATCAAGTCGTGATTGGGCCGCCAAAGGTACGATATTATTAGGTGTTCGCGCTGTTATTGTTGAAAGTTTCGAGCGTATCCATAGATCAAACTTGGTCGGAATGGGCGTGCTCCCATTACAATTTAAAGACGGGCAAACACGCCATGATTTGGATTTAAAAGGTGACGAAACTTTTGATGTCTCAGGCTTTAGCGAAAACCTTAGCCCTGGCATGAATGTCACCTTAACAGTACACCGCGCGAACGGATCATCCGATAAATATGACCTATTGTGCCGTATCGACACATTGGATGAAGTTGATTACTTCAAAAATGGCGGTATCTTGCACAATGTCCTGCGCTCTATGGCATAAAGTTATTGAATTTACGTAATTAATAATTTATATATTGGTGCATGAATGTTCGCGCCGCTTTTAATCGTGTAGCTCAAAGTGCTCCCTTACGTTTCCTTGCAGGAAGCGTAGCTTATGGCGCTTATATAGAATCAAACGAAGTTATTATAGCGAATACTGGGGCGGCTCTATTTGTTCTTGGCATGAATATACTGAGCGATCGCAGTCATCGTTTGGCTATCGGGGTGAATAGCATTGTCAATTGGGTCACGGCCTCATTTGTTATGTCTGAGGCATATACCCAAATAGCAACACAGGGCATGACCATTGAAAGCTGGGGTAAACTAATGATAGGTAGTGCATACTTAAGTTGGGGTACTGCGGACGCTATGCTATTACGCATGGGCATCAAGAACATTGAAACTGCTGACAAAAAGTATCTTGATCCTGTAATTCCTAATGGCATAGCTGATGTTGTGGCAACAACTAGCTTTCCACCCCTAGCAATAACATCTGCCGCAGCCATTTTTAAACAGCTTAAATCTACACCAATCGCAGAAGACGCACCTGTACACAATAAGAGCGAGTGGCGAGAAAAGCATATGACGGGGAATCGTTATTTAGCTGCTGGAATGGTGGCAACAGGTATCGCAGGTGTAGCTTTGGGGTTTGGTCCAGCTTATCTTGTGGCATTCAGTTTATGGGCGGCAGGCTATATAGGATTTGAACCAAAGCGTAATAAAGCTTTCGTTAAAGATTGGAAAATGCTTCCGTCCCCTTCACAATAAGAGTAACGATCTACTCTTTGCTTATAGGGTCTAATCCGTATATTCTCTTAGTAATTTTATAAATAATATTTCTGGATTGATTGTTTTGGCAATTATATAATGCCCATAAATAAACATGCTTTGCGCCGCCGCGAATGGCACAAAATGCCAATCCCCACTGCTTATCAAGCCTATCATTATAACCACGAGTGAAAACGCGTTACTGCGGGCAATCCACATATTGGACAATCCATCGTTGATATCTTGCACGTTAATTTCGCCGTGCTTGGCCATCATCATGCGTTTTGTAGATGACGTGATGGATAATATCCCTGCTATTGTCGCCAAGATTATAAACACATAAGACAGCCATGCGACTTGGGTTAGTGTGTTCATCAACAACGCCACCACACCAATTATGATGATATTAATCGCATACCAAAATGCAGGATTGGCAAGCGTTGTTGTGATTGCGGATTGAAATGATTTTAAAAAATTCACGTCACGTTTCATTTTATCAACCAATGTATTGCCCGCAATAGATATGAGTGACCCACAAAAGGTAAGCATCTGCGCACTCGCAAAAACATTATCATTACCCCATGCTTGATACGCATTAAACACCGCATTTGATGCGAATAATAAACCCGCAACATTAAGTAAATGGACATGATATTTATCATTTTTATACGTGAAATCTTGAACCAGACACCATAATGACGCAGCGCCAAAAGAAATGATCCCAATGTGATTTGAAAACGCTATTGATAGGAAGACACTCGCAATCGTGAACCACGTAATCACATCAATATTTTTATAAATTGTCATGTGCGAAATGATGAAGTGATAAAGACAATGCGTCAATTAAAAGCTTGTTAAACCCATTCAGCCCTGCTAAACAAGCGCTACGAATTCAAATTGCATAGCTCGGTCATTGATGGCTGGCGTCCTCTTGGGAAGGGGGTGGCTTAAAAAATGGTGAATATTACTGTACGTGATAACAACGTAGAGCAAGCGCTTCGTGCATTGAAGAAAAAACTTCAACGCGAGGGATTGTTCCGCGACATGAAAGCCCGTCAAGCCTACGAAAAGCCTTCTGAAAAGAAAAAGCGCGAAAAGCAAGAAACAGAGCGTCGCTGGCGCAAGCTAGACCGCAAACGCAAAGAGCGTGACGGTTTCTAAACTGACTTATTTTATATTTTAAAAGCCCTGCATTAGTGGGGCTTTTTTTTATTAAGCATTACAGAATTAAATTGACATAATTTTACATTGAGTTTAAATGTTCTGGTATGTCTGTTAGTTCTGTTTTTTATAGGGTTGCCACTTACCCCGTGCGTCTCGCCGCATCGGCACCTGTTATGTTGGCCGCTGGAACAACATGCGTGACATGGGACGAGAGCGAAGCGGTAGCGCGAACATTTAACCTTGTTGCTACTAGTGCAACTATTGCAGCGCGTGCTTTCCAACTTCGCAGAAAACAAGATGAGAGGAATCTTTGGATATTAAGAACAGCCGCCACTGGAATCACAGCTTTATCCGTTGCAGTAAAACCTATTTTAGAGAATATTTA
>JBBKXB010000020.1:0-23189 GCA_037969255.1 Bdellovibrionales bacterium
CTAGCCTCGGCCAAAATTGGTTTGGTGAATTCGAGATACCAATCGCAAAAATCTTTCCATGCAAAATCATAACAACTCGTAGCAACTTCATTAAAGCGATACGCATCAATCGCACGTTCAACACCGCCCAATAATTGATCATGCGCCTTGGCAATAATCCATTGGTTCACAGGCTGTTTGACATTATTCGGATCAAAATCCACACGTGGACTTGCCCCGTTCATTTGCGCATAACGCGCGGCGTTCCACAATTTCGTGGCAAAGTTACGATAGCCTTCGATGCGTTGCGGGTTCAATTTTACATCGCGCCCTTGTGCGGCCATCGCCGTCATTGTGAAGCGCAATGCGTCCGCCCCGTATTCATCAATCGTATCAAGTGGATCAATGACGTTGCCTTTTGATTTAGACATTTTTTGCCCTTGGGCATCACGCACAAGCGCGTGAATATAAACGTCTTTAAATGGTGGCTCTTTCATAAAGTAACAGCCAAACATCATCATGCGCGCGACCCAGAAAAAGATAATATCAAAGCCAGTGACAAGCACGTCACCAGGGTAATATTTTTCCAAATCAGCCGTTTTTTCAGGCCAACCCAATGTTGAAAACGGCCAAAGCCCTGATGAAAACCATGTATCAAGAACATCTTGGTCTTGGGTGAGTTTTACCTCTTTACTATGATGTTGTTTGGCTTGTTCTAACGCCTCTTCTTTACATTCTGCGACAAAATATTTACCGTCCGCGTCATACCATGCTGGGATTTGGTGTCCCCACCATAATTGGCGAGAAATACACCATGGCTGGATGTTGCGCATCCAATCAAAATAAGTGTTTTCCCATGTTTTGGGCGTGAATTTTGTGGCGCCCGTTTCAACGGCTTTAAGCGCGTCTATGGCTAATGTTGGCGCATCGCAATACCATTGATCGGTTAAAAGCGGTTCAAGAATTGTCTTTTTAGATTTTTCATCATGAGGCACGGCATGCACATGATCCTCAATTTTTTCCAGTAACTCTAATTCTTCAAGTTCTGCCAATATTTGTTTACGCGCTTTGAAACGATCAACGCCTTGATAATTTTTAGGCACGTCCCCGTTCATGTTGCCGTCAAAATCAATGACTGTTATGAGCGGAAGGTCATGCTTTTTACCCATTTCAAAATCATTGAAATCATGGGCTGGTGTAACCTTCATCGCGCCAGTTCCGAAATCCATTTCAACGGTTTCTTCGGCCACGATTGGCAAAGGACGACCCACGATGGGCAATATCGCAAACTTACCAATGAGGTGTTTAAAGCGATCATCATCGGGATGCACAACAATCGCTGTATCCCCAAGCATCGTTTCGGGGCGCGTTGTGGCCACGGTGATAAACTCTTCTGTGCTACCTTCAATAGGATAGCGGATATAATGCATCGCGCCTTTGACCTCGATATTGGCAACTTCTAAATCCGACAATACTGTCTTCATTTTTGGATCCCAATTCACAAGACGTTTGTCTTTGTAAATTAATCCATCTTTGTGAAGCATGACAAAAGCACGCTTAACAGCCTTTGATAGCCCCTCATCCATGGTAAAGGCTTCACGTGACCAATCTGGCAATACGCCCAAACGGCGCAATTGACTCGTGATTGTACCGCCCGATTCTTCTTTCCATTTCCATGTGCGTTCAAGGAATTTTTCACGTCCTAAATCTTTGAAATGTTTGCCCTCATTTTCAATCTGACGTGCCACAACCATTTGCGTGGCAATGCCCGCATGATCTGTCCCGGGGAGCCACAACGCATCATAACCGCGCATACGTTTATAACGCGTTAAAATGTCTTGCAATGTCATGGTCAAACCATGCCCCATATGAAGCGACCCCGTCACATTGGGCGGTGGCATCATAATGGTAAATGCTTTTGCGGGACTTGTGGGCTCTGCGCGCGATAAGCCAGAGGCTTCCCATGATGGGTAATGTTTGGCTTCTACGCGCTTGGGGTCAAAATGTTTATCGAACATAAGAAAAAGTAAGCCATAAAGCCCTGTCTAGGGCAACAGGAAAAAGCTTATAATTTAACGATTTGAGATTTTGCGGATTTCTTTTTCAACCAAACGCTCAACAAGTGGCGGTAAATTACCATCAAGCCACTCTTTCATCATAGGTTTTAGCATTTGTTTCACCACATCTTCCAAAGTAATCGAACCATCACCTTTGGCATGATTGTGATCTATTTTAATATTGGCTTCGGCCAACTTGGTTAAAGATGCGGCGGCCGCGTTCACGCTATCGTCCGACATAATGGTGTCTTCCACTGCGCTAGAAGTCGTCGGTGCTTTTTCTGCTGGCTTTTCATCTTTTGTATCTTCAAAAGCAAAATCATCGGCATTGTCCTCTACTTCATCACTCATAGGGGTCTCGCTTTCTTTGGCTTTTTCTACAACAGGTTCTTTAGGCTTAACGTCTGCTGATTTTTTAACTTCTGGCTCGTCCTCAGCAAAAGCGGATAAATCTAACGCTTCATCTTCAGCGGCTGGCTTAGCAACCTTTGCATCAACTTTAGGCGCTGGTTCAGTTTTGGCCTCAACGGCGGCTTCCACATTCGTGTCCTCATCATCTTCATTGATGATTTGACGGATCGAAGACAAAATTTCTTCGATGGATGGCTCTTTATCAACTTTTGAATCAGACATACCTGACATTTTTTCCTAAAAAACGAGTTGTGTAAAGCCTTACGTTGCTCGCGCTCCGTTTTGTTCCACAACAAAAATGCACTTTTAGAGAGAAAATAATTCTGGGGCTTGTAACGCTTTCACAAAAGGAACGCCTGCTTGCCCAATAATATCCGTATACCCTTTTTTATTAAGGACGGTGATATTACCCGTCAAAGAATCGTCCGCAATAACAACGCTATAAACGCGTCCATTATCATGGAGGAACTGTAAAAAATAATCTGGTAACGTCGCCACGGCGCCACAAATCATAACCGCGCGCCATGGCGCACCGCTTGATAATGTCTCTTCACCGCTTACATATGTCGGTTCAAACGCTAATTTCTCAAGCAGTTTGGCTTCATATCCCGTTGGAGCACCGACAATGGCCACACGCCCACGATCAAACTGTCCCGCCAGATGTTGAATCATCGTTGCAAGCGTTGTTGGACGGATCATAAGAAGCTCACCAGCCTCATCCATCACGTTTTGATCTATATAGGCCGAGGCTTGCGGCACACCTGATAAAAACGCGCTGCGATCCACGGACATAAAGGCATCAAGGACAGATTGGTCTTGGATACCATTGGGTGCCAATTGGCATTGGATCATATTCGTTAACGCTTCGTTTTTCATGGGATCATTTTACGCATAGGTTTTGCGATTGGTCTATAGATATTAAGAGAAAATTGGAGGCACGGAGCGGATTCGAACCGCTGTACAAGGTGTTGCAGACCTCTGCCTAACCACTCGGCCACCGCGCCTTCTATCTTTCTCTTTCGTATCTTGATGGCGTTATTTAATTTTTCGAGTACGTTCCCGTACACTTCAAATTAAATGCCTAATCAATCTACAAAATAGTTTGATATGAAACTTCTACATTTAAATACACTGACTTGTCTAGTCTTTAGTCAAGAACGGAGCCGAAGGTGAGGTCACATGTTTGTGCCCTTGTTTTGGTAACGCATAATGCAATAAAATCGCGCCAATGATGCCCGAAGTGATTGAGCCTATAAGCACGCCGATTTTCACGTAATCACCCGTATAATGATTGGGTGGGAATGCCAGTCCGCCTATAAACAAAGACATGGTAAAGCCAATCCCAGATAAGGACGCTATGCCCCATATTTTTTTCCATGGAATTTGTAATTTACGCCCCGATAAATGACGGAAAATCACACAACCACCCAATACGCCTATCGGCTTACCGAGCACGAGACCCGCGATAATACCAAGCGTTACAGGATGCGTGAGGGCTTGGACATTAAAGGCCGCCAGAGAGAATCCTGCCACAAAGAGCGCGTAAATTGGCATGATCGCATATTGCACCCATGGGCGCAGTGCGTGTTCAGCAATAATTAATGGCTCATGCGCTTGTTTGACTTTGCTTTTTTTACTGAAAGGAACAGCGATGGCTGTTAGCACGCCTGCAATGGTGGCATGAACGCCCGATTGCAACAATAAGTACCAAAGCACCAGACCAAGCAACCAATAGACCTCAAGGCCTTTAATACCCATGCGATTAAAGAGCATCATGAGCGCAAATACCGCCATGGCATAACCTAAAAATTGTGCGGCGATTTCATCTGTATAACCAAACGCAATAATAAGTACCGCACCCAGATCATCGACAATCGCGAGCGCCAATAAAAAGGCTTTGAGCATATTCGGGACGCGGTCACCAAATAAAGAAAGCACGCCAAGCGAGAATGCAATATCAGTCGCAGACGTGATCGCCCATCCGCCCGTATACGGTGTGTGGTGGGTTAGCATGAGATAAAAAGCCGCAGGAATAATTATACCTCCCAAAGCCGCCGCCGTGGGAAGCGCGGCGTTCGCAGGTTTTGAAAGCACGCCCGCCACAAGCTCGCGCTTTAATTCAAGCGATACAAATAAGAAAAAGATCGCCATCAATCCATCGGCCACCCAATATTTCATGGTGAGTTTTAAGGGCTCAATACCAACATAAGTATATTTGAATGCGGTAAAGGCTTCGGCAAATGATGAATTCATTATAGCGATTGAAATCAGCGCAGCGACAAATAGCATAGCCCCTGGGAACCACTCGCGTTCCCATATTGGTTCGCGTGCGTCTTTGTCTATTACTCGTTTTTTGGCCATGAAAACATGGTATCTATATTTGTTCATACTAACCAGACTGATAATCAGTTATTAATTGGACATATCAAAATACTTGATCTATATGTAAAACATGAATAATATCCCTTTTATAGCCATCATCGGAGGATCTCCCCGCTCAGGCAAAACTACCGCATCAAAATTGTTGGCCAAAGAGTTTAATGAATCAGGTCGTCCAACAGCAGTCATTGATAAAGATGCGGGCATAGAAGATATTAGAAATCACGCCAGAAAATATTTTGATGATCATGAAAGCTTCAAGGATTACCAATCAACAAAGCGCGCAGCGATGCCATTTCGTTTGATGGCTTTGGCGTTAAATAACGCACAATCATCATGCAATACATTATTAGTTTTTCCTGCAGAAAAGGAAGGTCACCTCTTTAAAAATATGGTCGAAAATATGATCTGCGCTCACTCATCCGTACCTATTAATTTTCTGTTTTTGTGGGTAACAATTAATGAACAATTGCGCAAAAACCGCTTTGAAGTTAACCGCCACGATGACGTGACGATTGCCCATCAACTTGATAATTGGGATGCCTATTATGGTGGTATCAAAGCCGTGGCCGAAAATGGCACAGATGCCGTTGATAAGGTAATAGATGCTTCGGAAATGTCGCGCTTTGATGCATCTAACGCGCTCAAAAATGCCATTAATCACAACCATAATATTATTCGCCCCGACTCTTGCATTAAATTCCCATTGGAAAAAATTATAGGCCCTTACACGCGTAGGACCTTATAACAAACCGATTTGCCAAAGACCCTCTTAGCGATTAATACTAAAGCTATGATTATTAAACAAAACTTATGGCTTCAAATATTAATTGGTATGGCGCTTGGTGCATTATTGGGGTTTGGATTGTCCTCGAATGGCTTAGCACTGGTTCCTCAAAGCACCGCTTTAACAACGGGATCATGGCTCGCGATATTGGGCGCTGTATTTCTTGGTCTTATTGGGATGGTTATTATTCCCTTAATTATCGCTTCTATTATATTGGGCATTAATGCGAGCCGTGACATTGGCTTTGTTAAACGCATTGGGTTAAGGCTCGTGCTCTATTTCTTGGCCACCAGTTTTATCGCGATTCTCATCGGTATAGGCTACACTGAGATTATCAAACCAGGAGCAATGACTAACATACAAACCGCAAGCGTTGCCATTGATGTGAGCGCTAACGCTGCGCCCACTTTGCCGATGCGTATTAAAAATTTAATCCCTGCCAATCCATTGAAAGCGGCGGTGGATATTGACCTCATTAAAGTGGTTATATTCTCAATCTTTATTGGTTTTGCTGTTTTAACATTACCCTCTAAACTCATGAGTGGATTTATGGACTTCACAAACGCCATACAATCCATATCTTTAAAAATCATTGAATGGGCGATGATGATCGCGCCCTTGGCTGTGTTTGGTTTAATCGCTGATATGGTGATCAAACTCGGAGTGGACGCATTCATAGGATTGGGGTGGTACGTGTTTTGCGTGCTCGCAGGGCTTCTAACTATTATCGCCATGTATTTATTGATTGTGACATTCATAGCCAAACGCAATCCAATTGAGTTCTTGTCCAATATCCGCGCGGTTCAATTATTAGCATTTTCAACATCGAGCTCTGCCGCGACCATGCCATTCACAATGCAAGCCGCCGAAGAACGTCTTAACATTCCGCCCGCTATATCGCGTTTTGTCGTGCCACTTGGCGCAACCATCAACATGGATGGTACGGGCATGTATCAAGCCGTGGCGGCGGTATTCTTGTGTCAATTCTTTGGTATTGAATTAACGTTTGTTGAAACCTTATTATTAGCCTTCACATGCGTTGGTGCATCAATTGGCACGCCCTCCACCCCTGGTATTGGCATTGTTGTCCTTGCGGCCGTGGTCGCTGATTTGGGCGTCCCTGCCGCAGGCATAGGTATGATCCTCGGCGTTGATCGGATTTTAGATATGTGTCGCACAACCGTGAATGTGACGGGCGATTTAACCGCCTGTACCGTCATGGATAGATGGATGAATAAAAAAACTATTGGAACCAGTCTCATTTAAAATATATTATTAAATTATGGGCAAAGACATTTCAAATCTTACAGATATTCTTGATGAAATCAGCAATAGCGCAGAAGGCAGTAACATTAAAGTTGGAGAAGTTTTAAAGGCTTTTAACCATCGCGGTCATGGTCCACTTTTACTGACGCCTGCACTTATCAGTATAATGCCCACAGGAGCCATTCCTGGTGTTCCTGGTATATGCGCCCTTTTGATTATTATGTTTTCGATACAGATCATAATGGGTCAAAAAACACCTTGGATACCAAAAGCATTGGCAAAAAAATCCATCAATAAGAAAAAATTTGAGCGTGCTCAAAGTACGATACGTCCATACACAAAAAAGATAGATGCGTTGTTAAAGCCTCGGTTGCATTTTTTGGTGACACATTTTGCCACACGCCTGATCGCCGTGTTATGCATAGGATTGGCGCTTTTGATGTTTCCCTTAGGGTTTATACCAGGGGCCGTGGCTGCCCCTGCTTCCGCTATTTTATTTTTAAGCTTAGGTATAACCGCGCGCGATGGCGTGTTTACAAGCATTGGACTTGTGATCACGCTCGCGGCGGCTATAGGCTCATATTATTGGCTGTCGAAACTCTAAGCTGATTTGCTAGAGTTAGACGTAGTTGGACGTGGCTTACCAGCAGAACGGAATGGCTTCTTACCAGCAAAAGACTTGCCGCCCGATGGCTTGCCGTAAGACTTACCACCTGATGGTTTGCCTTGGTAAGGCTTTTTATCGCCATAGGCTTTTTTCTCACCAAACGCTGGCTTATCACCATAAGACTTCTTAGCGTCAAAAGGTTTTTTACCTTCATAAGGTCTGCCTTCATATGGTTTTTTCTCACCGAACGTCTTTTTGTCGCCGTATGATTTCTTCTCGCCAAATGTTTTCTTATCACCGTATGGCTTCTTGTCACCATATGATTTTTTATCAGAAAAATAAGACTTATCGCCGTAAGACTTTTTCTCTGATGATTCACTTGAACCACCTTCATTGTCTCTCTTAGCATAAGGTTTTTTACCTGCATAAGATGGCTTGTCGCCGTATGATGGTTTATCACCGAACGTCTTTTTAGCGCCGTATTTCTTGTCGCCAAATTTCTTATCTCCAAAAGATTTTTTTGCAAAAGCTTTCTTCTTAGATAACGGCTTACCTTTATCAGCATAAGGCTTTTTACCTTTATGCGCTTTACGTGATGTGCCACCATTATTATCATTGCTTTTTTTGGATGGATCAAGCAAACGCTCAATTTCATTCCACATGCGGCTATCGTGAGGCGCGATAAAGCTAATGGCTGAACCAGTGGCTCCTGCGCGCGCTGTACGACCCATACGGTGAATGTAATCTTCGGCCACTTGTGGCAAATCAAAGTTAATCACGTGTTGGATATGAGGCACATCCAAACCACGCGCGGCAATATCAGTGGCCACAAGAACGCGGAACTGCATATCTTGGAAACCCTTCATCACGCGTGTGCGTTTGTTTTGTTTAAGATCACCATGCAAAGCTTCGGCTTTGTGACCATCTTTATTAAGGCGTTTTGCCACTTTGTCGGCATTATGTTTTGTTTTCATGAACAAGATCACTGAGCCTTCACGCTCTGTCAGTTGTGTTAAAAGCTCTTCATATTTTTCAGGCTGATTAACACGAATTGTTTCTTGTTTAATCTTTGGTGCAACAACATTTGTGTTACCAACGCTCACGCGCTCTGGCTGATACAAATATTGTGACGACATTTTAATGATGCCTTGCGGCAATGTTGCAGAAAACAATAGTGTTTGACGTTTTTGTGGCATGTGCTTCAAGATTTTATCAATCTGGATACCAAACCCCATATCAAGCATACGATCTGTTTCATCAAGAACCAAAAAGCCAGCATCTTTTAATTTCAAAGAGCCACGTGTTAAGTGATCATTAATACGACCTGGTGTCCCAACGATGATACGTGGACGCGCTTTAAGTTGATTGAACTGTTTACCCATCGACTCGCCACCAATGATAAAGGCGGTTTTGATGTTTGATTTATTGCCCAGCAGTTGATGAATCACATCTAAAACTTGTTTGGCCAATTCACGTGTTGGTGTCATCACAAGCGCTGTGCCATGTGGATCATCATATAATTTTTGTACCAATGGAATCGCAAAAGCGGCCGTTTTACCAGTACCTGTTTGCGCAGAACCAAGAATGTCTTTGCCTTGCATCGCCAATGGGATGGCTTTGGATTGTATAGGTGTTGGCTCTTTATAATGCATAGCGAGCAATGCAATGTTGAGTTTTTCATCCAAATTAAATTGGTTGAAATCTGTGATGTTTGTCACATCATTAATAGTTTGGGTTTCCATGGAAATGGACTCCTTCTTTCATTTTTCAAAATTCTCGGAATGTTTTTCCAAGAGCTTTTTTATTGTCCCATCAGCGCTTATACGCGTCTCGGCTTGGCCAGTATTGGCCGGTCGATTTAAAAATGGAACTTGGTATGAAAGAGGATATCCTCTTTAAAAAAGCTCTAATCTCTTTAGCAATAAAGAGAGCATTTATAAATTAGTGTGGTCTATATGACAGACCAAACGGACTCTGTCAATTTATTTATTAACAGCTAATTTGGAACTTAGTCATTGATATAGTTGTTAAATAGGTAATCGACTTGCTATAAATTCACGTAGCACCTAATCAATTAAAATCAATAAAACAAAGGAAATATTATTATGAACTCTATTATTTACATTGTTGGCCTCGTTGTTGTGGTCATGGCTATCCTATCATTCGTTGGTCTCGGTTAAGGGGATAGATGAACATGGTAACACCAAACAACAATTTATATCCTGCTCCTGGTTTCCAGTGGGGCGTGGTATTCGCCGGTACGGTGATTGCACTTGCAATTTCACTCGTCCTCGTTCAATTCGGAACAGCCATTGGCTTGGCCGATGACACTCCTTTAAAAAACCTAGACGGCACGTTTGCGCGTTGGGAAATGATCGCAGTTGGCCTATGGCTTATGGGCGTTCAATTTGCAGCCACAACGGCTGGTGGTTACATCACTGGTTATTTGCGCTCCCCTACTCGCACAGAGTTTACACCCCATGAAAATGAACTTCATGATGGCGTTTACGGCTTGGCGACATGGGCACTTAGCACATTAGCCGTCTTTGCTATGGGTTATATCTTTGTCACAACAGCTACAACTGTCGAAGCAATCGATGGTGGCAACGTGCAAGCCGTGATGACCAATAACGAGCAAAACATCGCCGTTATCTTGGCCTTTATCACAGGTTCAACAGCCGTTGTATCAGCCGTTATCTCTTGGGTAGCAGCCGTGGCTGGTGGCGATCACCGTCATAGCAACGAAGACTTGAGCCATTATTACAGCTTTAAAAGAAAAGTTGTCGTTAAAGGAAAAGCTAAAAAATAAACAATTAATCACTTAAATATTCAAAAGCCCGCGTCATTGTGATGCGGGCTTTTTTTAAATGGCTGGTATTATTCATGAAGATAAAATGGCTCCCCGGGCCGGATTCGAACCAGCGACCAATTGATTAACAGTCAACTGCTCTACCACTGAGCTACCGGGGAACATTGGTAGGTGGAAACACTTATTACCCAATTTATGCGTCCCTTGTCAATGAAACTTCTTAATAAAACTGCATGTGATTTTATAATTGGTTCAAAATTTTCGTTGTGCTGGGCATGAGGCGCAAAGCATATGTATATATGTGACCAACTAACAACGACGCAAAATTGATTTCAAACGATTTTAGATAAAAAAGTGTCCGGGATTATTTTAACTGGTAAACCAAGTAAAACAATGCGCCGGACAAATAGCGGTATAGAGGGTGTGTTAAGTATTATAATGCTCCAGAATCGGAACAATTGCAACCAAAATCGCAATAGTTTCACCCAAAACCGAAACGATCACTAGATGAATCTATATTTTTCAGTTACTTAGCCTTGGGAGCGTCAATGTAAAAGAACTGCCTTTGTTAACCACGCTCTCAACACTTAATTCACCACCCATAAGTGATGTTAATTGCTTTGAGATGGATAAGCCAAGCCCAACCCCGCCTTTTTGGCCTTTATCAATTTGTGTATAACGATCAAAAATCTGGGCGATGTTATCATCGCTGAGACCAATACCCGTGTCCGTAACAACAACTTTTAACAGTTCATCATTCAATGTGACCTTAAGTTCTACAGAGCCTTCGTCTGTGTATTTATACGCATTGGTCAATAAATTGAGCACCACTTGTTTGATACGGAACGCATCACCGTAAAACGTCGCCGTTTCATCATGATCAATATCCACAACGAGTGACAATGGCGATTCTTTATAAGCTGAGCGCACAATATCCAAAACGCTCATCCATACATCATTCAGGAAAAATTTCTCTTTAGAAATGCTTAATTTCTTAGAGGCTAGTGCCGACGTATCCATCAACATTTCCATCAAAGACATCATAGAAGTCGAGGCGTTACACAATGTATCAACGAGCGGTGAAAGCTTTTCATTATCACATAATTCTTTTTGCATGATGTTGCTCACGCCAACGATAGCATTGAGCGGTGTCCTAAGTTCATGGCTCACTTGTGCGAAATAATCCGCCCTCACCACTGTGTCCGTTTTGGTGTCGCGCACCTTACCATCTTGAGCCAAAATATCTGACACCATTGAGGCAAGTTTACGCAAAATTTGCGTGTTTTGATCGCTCATAGGCTCTCTGGATACGGTATCAATGATGCACAATGTGCCTACATTGAAACCCTCAACGCTAATAATTGGTGCGCCAGAATAGTAGCGAACATTGTGCAAGCCCGTGACAAGCGGATTTTCTTTAAAACGATCGTCAAGGGCAGCATCTGGAACTTCAAACACTTCATCCGTTAATATGGTGTAATTGCAAAAAGCAATGTTCCGCGATGTTTCTTTCACATCAACGCCATAACATGATTTAAACCATTGACGGTCCTCATCCACAAAACTAATTAGGCACACAGGCACATCAAATATTTTTTGGGTTAAATCGACTATTGTATCAAAACGAGCATCCGCAGACGTGTCCAAAATCCCACTTTTTCGCAAGGATTCAATGCGTAATTCTTCGTCTTTGGGTAACGGATAGGACAACAGCTAAACTCTCAAATTTATTTATATTTTTTTGCTACACTATACAAGTAATGCCAAATAAACAATAAATTTGATTCTTAAGTTGATAATGGTGCGCCCGACAGGATTCGAACCTGTGACCGTCCGCTTAGAAGGCGGATGCTCTATCCAGCTGAGCTACGGGCGCATTCGTCTAGCTAAGCCTAACTTTATTTATCAGATGTTAAAAGAGGTTTTATGTTTTGGATATAATTGCGAGGCGTGACGATCCGCTCTTCGGGTGTTTGCATCATAATTTTCCAGCCCTGCTTGAGGGCAAAGCGCTGAGCTCCCTCAAATGTGTCAAACTTCATATTTAAAGACGCAAGCGTGTCCCCACTGCTTACCCATCCTGTCAAACCATCACGGCGGCGCGGTGTCGGTAGCGTTGGCGCAATTTGCCATCTGCCCACTTTGGCACGGCCCGATTGCATGGCTGATTTATTGAGCATAAAAATACGAACTTGCATGATGTTAAGATTAGAACCAAATCATTAAGTTCACAAGCTCTGTTTAAGAAGGTTGAGAAACCAAATATTTACCATTAAAATTACAACCCACATTTTCCGCCAAAACCCCCGCTAAATTTTTCATTTGTTGTAAAGCTTTCACTTCAGGCATACCACACGACGGCTGAAAATTGAGATTTTCATCAAGGTTTGGAATATTACCGTATAAATTAAAAAATGCTTGGAAGCGCGCATTCACGTCTTGATCAATAAATATCCAGATCGAATTATCAAGATCGAACCAACCAACCACCTTTTGTTCGGGAAGCGCAATATCCCCATCAATTTTAAATGCTTTAGAAATTACAGGGCTATCTTGTACGCTTTTGTACATTCGTGAGTGGGTAAATAGACTCAACTGCGGTTCATCTGATATTTGATCATAAAAGAATAGAAGTGCATCATCGACAATAGATATAGGAGCAATAATATTAACTTGGCGTTCATATGAATCGTCTAAGTATAAAGATACGTTACACATATCTTGTGTCTGAGCTTTACGCACAAATGACTGAAGCGCAATGAGTAATGTACTCCCTTCAAATTCGCGACACCCCATATTTTCAAATGAAAATATACTTCTAAGGGGTGCGATGACTTCTTCAGGAATATCAAAAGCCACTTCAGACATAGTTTTAACATTATCAACCGAAGGGTTTAATAGTATTTGCAAACGAGGATTTTTGTACATGAAATACTAATACATTATTTGTTTATGAAAAGTCAATTTTTTATATCAGAAAATGTTGAAAAATACGAACTTGCATGTCAAAACGATACGCTCTAATTTCTTGCGAAACAAGAGTATTGAGAAAGCATTGATAAAAATGGATATTTTAATGGTTGTCGGCGGATTATTGTTCCTCTTTTTGGGCGGTGAAGCGCTTTTAAAAGGCTCCGTGTCCCTCGCCCGTAACTTTGGCTTATCCAAACTATTGGTGTCCATGGTCGTTGTCGGTTTCGGCACGTCCATGCCAGAAATGACAGTGTCTATTAGCGCCGCACTTAAAGACTCATCCGATATTTCCATGGGTAATGTCGTAGGATCCAACATCGCCAATATTTTACTCATTGTGGGTGTTGGCGCGCTTATGACGCCAATTCTTATTATAGGCCCTGCGATACGACGTGACACAATGGCAATGCTAGGTGCAAGCATATTGCTATACGTTTTTGCCATGACGGGCGTTATCACCGCGCCAATGGGTGTGATCATGTTGCTATGCCTTATTGGCTATATTGCCTATGCCTATAAAAAGGATAAGGAATCGATGCCACACGCCACGTTGACCCATATTGAGGAAGATGTTGAAGGTGAGCTTAAATTATCGGTGGGTAAAGCGTTTATATTCACATTTCTTGGGCTTATCGGTCTTGTGGGCGGTGCTTATGCATTGGTAGAGGGCGCAACATCCATTGCCCGTGGCTTTGGAATCTCAGAGGCTGTGATAGGCCTTACTATTGTGGCCATCGGTACATCACTACCCGAACTCGCCACAGCCATCATCGCCTCCTTGCGCAAACACAGCGATGTCATCATCGGGAATATTTTGGGCAGTAACATCTTTAACATTCTTGCGATTTTATCGGTCACGTCTTTTGTGAAACCTGTGTCCGTTGACCCACAAATATTAAGTTTTGATATTTTGATTATGCTCGGCGTATCTGTGCTCGCGGGCATGTTCTTACTCCAAGGTTGGCGCTTCACGCGTGTTATGGGCGGATTAATGCTCACGGGCTATATCGCCTATATCGCTTGGCTTTATGTGGGCGGCGCAATTATTTAATTAAAATGGATGGGCGTCGCGCCTTTTTCTGTTTATTTTCAAAGAGATTTAAAGAAATCACTAGGCGCAAAATAGTGCAGTATAGCGAAAGCTATTTAAACTATTGAGAAACGACGTGAAAATTTAAATATCAAAGAAAAATGGTCGGAGTGAAAGGATTCGAACCTTCGACCCCTGGCACCCCATGCCAGTGCGCTACCGAGCTGCGCCACACTCCGACGTTAAGAACTTGTAATTTAAAAGTTTACGCGCGTAAAGACTGAACTTCAGAGCGTAGCTCTTTGAGCTCTGAGAGCATGGATTGCAAGATACGGCGTTGACGCAATTCGCGCGCTTGCATCGCATCTTTGACGCGTTCTTGTCCCACTGGTTTATGCGTATCTTGATCCATGTCATTGGCGTCAGGCGCGTTCGCATTAATCATTTGTAATAGCTCAGCTTTGGTTTTTGTCTTGAGGAGTTTTTGCACACCTTTAATTGTGTAGCCCTCATCTTTGAGCAAATCTTGGATGTATTTGAGCATGCCGATATCTTCGGGGCGATAATAACGGCGTCCACCATTGCGTTTCACAGGTTTAATTTGCGTGAACTTAGTTTCCCAAAAACGCAGCACATGCTGTTGCACTTCTAATACATCACTCACTTCAGAGATGGTACGAAAGGCGTTTGGGGCTTTTTTGATGGCGCTCATAGTAAATTTATTCTCTCTTAATTATTTTAAATTATCGTTCATTTCTTTTTTCAAAAGAAGACTTGGACGGAAACTTACAACGCTACGCGCTGATATTGTCGCCTCTTCCATGGTTTTAGGATTGCGACCAATGCGGGCTTTTTTCTGACGCACATCAAACGTACCAAGGCGTGTGATTTTAACGCTTTCCCCTTTTGAAATTTTATCCGCCATAATCTCAAACATCATATCGACCAAATCACCCGATTCTTGGTGAGAAAGACCCACATTTTTAAAAATGGCTTCGGCAATTTCGGCGCGTGTTACGGTATCGGACATGGTGATGTACTCTTTTTGTAATTGACAATATCCAGAGCTTAGCGAATCAATTAATGCGAATCAATCGCTATTTGATTAAAATGTAAATATTTTCAGTCGTTTATGTGGATAAGTTGAAGCGTCAATCAATACCTGATTAACGCACTACCCCACGTAAAGCCACCGCCCATTGATTCCATAAGCAATAATTGACCGCGTTTTATGCGCCCATCAGCTATGCCTGCATGGAGCGCCAGCGGGATTGAAGCCGCCGAAGTATTGGCATGTTTATCAACTGTCACGATAACTTTATCCATGGGCATTTTTAAATGATCACCAAGGGATTTTATAATCCGCAAGTTCGCTTGATGTGGCACAAGCCAATCGACATCTTCGGGGTTTGTTTTTGTATCCTCGAGAATCTCTTCAACAGCTTGTTTCATATCAATAACGGCGTGCTTAAAGACTTCTTGTCCTTCCATCAAGATGGTGCCTGCATCGCCCGTGGTGCTCACGCCACCCGTGGTTTGCAAGAGATTACGATAACGCCCATCAGAGTATAATTTGGTGGCTAAAATGCCTTGATCGGTTTCATCGCAGGCGCTTAGCACAACGGCTCCTGCCCCATCACCAAATAAAATGGCGGTGCGGCGATCATCCCAATCCATGACTGATGACATTTTTTCCGCGCCAATAACGAGCATATGCGTTGCTTGCCCTGCTTTGATCATAGCGCTTGCCACGGATAAGGCATACACAAAGCCAGAGCACACAGCCTGTACATCAAAAGCAAACCCTTTTGTCATACCAAGTTTGGCTTGCACTTCGACGGCGCTGCTCGGGAATGTGAAATCGGGCGTGGTTGTGGCGACAATAATACCGTCTATTTCACTCGCGCTTAATTTTGCATTCACAAGCGCTTCTTTTGCGGCCTCGACAGCCAAATCGGATGTAGCTTGATTATCACTCGCCACATGGCGTTGTTCAATGCCCGTGCGTTTGCGTATCCATTCATCATTCGTCTCAACGCGTTTTTCAAGATCCGCATTTGTGATTATTTTTGTCGGTAAGTAAGACCCTGTGCCAGCAATTCTTGCGTTCATGATACGTTAAACCGCTTCCGTCTCGCCATTTTCAATATGAGGCACATTTTCCATGGCTTGCGCCACGCGCCCCGTATAATCTTCGCGCACCATGTCCGCGCCCACAAGGATCGCGCGTGAAAAACCAAATGCGTCTGATCCACCATGTGATTTAATGCATACGCCTTGTAATCCCAAGAATAATCCACCGTTATAAAGGCGAGAATCAAGTTTTGATTTGATGTTCTTAATGGAATGACTGGCGAGCAAATATCCCAACTTTGACCATATGGATCGCGTGAACGCTTCTCGCATGTAGTGGCTCGACATACGGCCAATGCCTTCGGCGGTTTTAAGGGCGATATTGCCTGTAAATCCATCCGTGATCACAACATCCGTTGTGCCGTTGCCAATATCATCGCCTTCGATAAACCCGTAATACTGACCTGGGAAATCAAGGTCACTAAGGATGCTGGCGGCATTTCGGATATATTCATGTCCTTTTTGATCTTCTGATCCAACATTTAAAATACCAATGGTTGGCTTGTCTTTACGAAGATTGATTTGTGCAAAAATCGACCCTAGCACCGCCATTTGGATCATAGAGTCCGTATTGGCGGTTAAGTTAGCGCCCAAATCGAGCACAACAGAGCGACCTTGCATCGTTGGCAACATGGAGGCTATGAACGGACGATCAACACCAGGGAGCGTGCGCAATATAAGGCGCGCGGTGGCCATGAGTGCGCCTGTATTGCCAGATGATATCACGCCATGCGCATCACCATCTTTGACGGCTTGGATCGCCATATACATGGATGTCCCTTTGCGGCGGATAGCCCGTGAGGCTTTATCTTCAGAGGTAATCACTTCGGTCACAGCGATAAATTCACTGTATTTGGCAACTTCAGGGTATTTTTTTAAAAGTGGCTCAACGCGATCCGCTATCCCGAATATAAGGAATTTGGCTTTTAAGCCATCTTTGAGAGCAAGGTCAATTCCAGGAATAACGGCGTCAGGGCCGTTGTCACCGCCCATGGCATCAAGTGATAAGATAAGATCAGGCATTACGCCTCACAGAGTATAGGCTTAGTTATCCGTGTCAATAACTTTGCGACCACGATATGTGCCAGAGGCCAAATCAATATGGTGCGGACGCACAGGATTACCTGTTGTCGGGTTTTCAATCCAATTAGGATTCTTGAGCGCATCATGGCTACGACGCTGACCGCGACGGCTTTTCGAGATTTTTTGCTTTGGTACTGCCATAATAATAACTCCTGAGTTACGTGTTTATTCAATTGAACGCCTTGTTTAGGCGATCTTTTAAAATAATGCAAGTGTTTTTGACTAATCTTTGTTCATGAACTCACGAAGTTGCCCGAGCACAGCAAATGGATTTTCGACTTTAACGTCCGAGCTTTCATCAATTTCTTTTGCGGGCGGTGCATCTGGCGCGGTGGCGTAAGGATCGAGCGCTATCCCAAAGCATTGTGACACCAATTCACCAAGGTCAATATAGCCATCAATCATAGACTCTGGATCATCAGCCTCATCAATAAAATTAGGTTGTTCGCCAAATTCTTCATCGCGTCTTTTTTTTGCCTCGACAAACGACACAGTGCCCGTTTTATCGGTGAAATACCCCTCTACATCGCCTGATAATGGTGCGCTAAAGACTTTGCCAGTGCGCGCGCAAATTTGTGTGATGAGCGCCTCGAAATTGCCCGTCACGGTCACACGACCTTTACGTTTTTCGTTGCGGATTGTGACTTCGGCGGACAATTCGCCAATGGCCTCAATATCAAAACGTTTGGCTAGGGCTGTGCGCGCATCGCTGTTCGCCTCGATACTCATTGTTCGCGGTGCGTCAATTTTAATGGCTTTGAACGGCAAAGACCATTCAGTTTTAGGCAGCGAGTTTGTCATCTCGTTCATCTTTCGTATAGGCTTTGGCTTGATCAATAATTGTTTTAAGTTGTGCCTTGGTTGGTTTTTTATCCTGCAGACCAAAAATGTTGCGCGCAAGCACGTCATCCCATTGATCCTTTTCAAGCGCTTTATAATAGGTTTGGGCGTGACCATGAAAAGCGTTCATCATTTTATGCAATTTTTTAGGAATACCGATATCGCCAATGCCCATTTCGCGCATCGCCATTTCACAGTTCATAAAGAAATGATCAAACAAGGCTTGATTGTCTTTTTTGTTGGTCGATTTGGATAATTCTAGCGCGACAAACAGCCCCAATATTTGAAACCGCCCACTAATATCATCGGGAATGCCCGCTTTGCTAAAAAACACAGGGTCATAGGCAACATCAGCCGCGCGCTCAAAACGGGCACGCGCCACTTCTTTTGTTTTTTTCGATCGTCCCAATGTCCACCAGAAAATCATGTCTTGTCCTCTCTCTTAATAATGACTAGTTTTAGTGTCATGAAACACATCTTTCCAGTCTTATTTCCATTATTTTTAATCGCGTTATTCATATCCGCATGTCAACCAACCATCGCAACGCGCGGTAACATGGTCGATGTGGATGATGTTGCGAGCATTACGATTGGTGAGAGCAATAAGGGCGATGTTCGCAAAGCGCTTGGTTCTCCTACCACCACAGCGCCTATGAATGATGATGTTTGGTATTACATTGGACAAACGACAGAGCGTTTTGGCTGGCGCAGAGAAGTTGTTAAAGAACGCAAAACTTTGACCATGTTGTTTGATGAAGATGGCGTGCTCGCCTCCCTCACCGCCGAAGACAATCAAGGTCGCGAGTTTACCATGAACAAAGATTCAACAGATACCGCAGGTCGAGAACTCACAATCTTGCAACAATTCTTTGGTAATCTAGGGCGCTTTAACAGTGACAACCGTGACACGGCGTTTGATCCAACGGGTGGCAATAATTAACCCCATAAGAAAAAAGCGCTATTTCTAGCGCCTTTTAGTTTCAACCTTCTTTGGGGAAAGAATCTCTGTTTTTTTTTATTATTATACTATTTTTTTAAACTCTATGTTGCTGAACCACTTGTAATAAAACATCGTGGATCAAATCTTCGCCAGCAACCCGAGTGGCTGTGGTTTTCAAACGGTTTTTAATCAATGGAATATTTACAATACCATGAATGACCATGGCGTTTTTCTGGCTTAACGTGCCGTATAAATCTTGTACGAATGCATCCACGATGCGTGGCTCCAAAGCTTTAACTTCCTCTAGATGAGACGAGTCAGACACTTCAATTTTAACAATCAAGCTCACTTGTTGCGTAATGCCCTCTTCAGTGATCACAGGCAATAATAAGGGATCAAGTTCCATATAAGGCAATACGATGGCTGTGCCACCGCCACCGCCTCCTCCACCAGCCAATGCTGGGGAAACAGAGCCGAAGCCTGCTAGTACTGCGCAAATTGCAAATGTTAAAATCTTACCCATATGATCGTGCCTTAATGTTATTTTTTAACGGATTAACTCGTTCTGTCGGTTAATCTCATCTTTATAATGACACTGATTCCTTAACGGCTTCTTAACATACGATAAAATTTAGGATTGATTGTCTTGGGTGGTTTACCCGCGTGCGGATTTCGCAATCTTATCCAACACCGCATTCACAAGTGTCGTCTCTTTGCCTTCAAAGAATGCAGAGGTAATCGTTAAATACTCGGCTATCACAAGCGCTGTATCAACGTCTTGGGTGTAAATCAATTCATACGCACCCGCTTTGATAATAGACGATAGCAAACGATCGTTTAATTGTTCTGATTTTAAATTGGCTTTAAGCGCTTCGGTAATCACATCTTTATGAGCGTCTACACCGCGCAATGTATTGGCAAGATGATCAAGATCAGGATCAACCCATTCGATCCCCTCTTCTTGCATAAAGCCATTATCGCGCAGGTCTGTGAGCACATCCATAGCTGTGGATTCATCGTAAGTTTGACGATACAGCATTTGCACGACCACAAGACGTGCCATCGTTAATCGAGCTTTTGCAGAACCTTTGGCCATTATTTATATGTATCCTTAATATCAAGCACAGATTTCATCGCGCGGACCGCTGCCGCGCCTTTATTCATTTGTTTGGGATCAAGACGCGCAATCGCTTGGCTCTCATTCTCCACAGTTTGTATCGCGTTACCAAGCGCAAGTCCATGCGCATTCACAATCTCGTATATTCCGCGAAAACTCTCGTTTGCGACAAGGTCGTAATGCGTTGTTTCACCGCGTATCACGCACCCTAAAGTGATATAACCTTTATAATGATCTCTTGTGTTAGCAAGAACGGCTGGAATCTCAAGCGCGCCATACAACGTTATAACGTCATATTCAAAACCCAGTTTTTCTAATTCGTCTTTTACGCCCGTTAGCCCCATATCAGCCAAATGATCGTAAAAACGTGCCTCGATGATTAGTATTTTATTCTTCATGCGGCAATGTCTTGCAGCTCTAGCATCAGGCTTTCAATGCTACCCATGCGCAAATCCCAACGACGGGCAAAAATCTCTAGATCGTCACGGCGTGCCATCGTGCCATCCTCGTTAATGATTTCACACATTACGGCTGCACCTGATAAACCCATGGCTTTACTCAAATAAACGCCTGCTTCCGTGTGACCTTGGCGTGCTGATAGCCCGCCTTCATGAGCAAGCACAGGAAACACATGACCGGGCGTTGCAATATCATTGGGCGTGGTTGATGGATCAATCGCCATTTTAATGGTGTGCGCACGATCCGCGGAACTTATGCCCGTGGTCACATTGGTTTTAGCCTCAATCGGCATAAGAAAAGATGTATCAAACTCAACATTATCGCGCTTGCCGATTAAGGATAGCTCAAGACGATCTGCAATCTCTTTATCAAGTGCGAGACAAACAAGCCCCGACCCTTTTTTAGCCATGAAGGTGATAATATCTGGTGTGATTAAATCCGCAGGCATAATCAAATCGCCTTCATTTTCGCGCGATTCACTATCGGTGATAATCACAGGGCGACCCGCTTCAAACGATTCTAGCAATTGTGACAGTGATGCGGACATGAAAAATTTATACTCTTATTTGGTTTCAAGGATACGGCTTGCATAGCGCGCGAGCATATCAATTTCAATGTTTATTTCATCTCCCACGCTTTTGGCGCTAAAATTAGTGTGCGTCCAACTATGGGGAATAAGCATGATTGAGAAACGATCATCCATCACATCATTGACCGTGAGCGACGTGCCATTAAGGGATACAGAGCCTTTGACGGCGATAAATTTCATTAAATCTGATGGCGGCTTAATCTCGAGATACCAATACTCACCGCGTTGTTCGATGAGTGTGATCTCGGCTTGCCCGTCCACATGACCAAACACCAAATGACCGCCCAATTCACCACCCATTCGCAATGAAGGCTCTAAATTAATCGTGTCGCCGATTTTCCAATCTTTGATTGTGGTTTTATCCAAAGTTTCAGGGCTGGCTTGCGCCATGTATTGTCCATCACTATAGGTCACAACGGTCAAGCACACGCCATCATTGGCTATGGACGCACCAAGTTTCAAATCCTTGTGATCAAGGTTGGTTTTAATCGTGATTTGCGTGTCTTTTGTAGCCTCATCATATGAAATTTTTGTAATTTCACCTAGACCTTGGATCAATCCTGTAAACATAATGGGCTATACCGCATCTTCACGTAATTTATTAATATCATCCAAGAACTCATTGAAATCACTTGTTTCTTTGAAGTTTTTGTAAACGCTTGCGTATCGCACATAACCGATTTGATCTAAGGACGCGAGCGCACGCATTACTTTTTCACCAATCATTTGCGTTGTGATGTCCACGTCCCCCATTGTTTCCAATTGACGTTGTATGGAGTCGGCAATTTTTTCCATTTGCTCAACTTTCACAGGGCGTTTTTGCAAGGATATCGACATAGAGCGCAATAATTTCGAGCGATCAAATGGTTGTTGTTCGCCATCGGCCTTTAAAACAACCAAATCGCGCAATTGGACACGCTCGAACGTTGTAAAACGCGCGGCGCATTCGGGACATTCACGGCGACGACGTATGGACGTGCCATCATCCGTTTGCCGAGAATCCCGAACGCTACTATCGGTATGCGCGCAAAATGGACACTTCATTTATCTTGACCTTTAATTTTATTTATTATGCTATCAAGTTTAGCCACAGGGCATAACTCCCAACCCATATCTTTTAATTCTTTAATAGACTCGGAATCAAAGTTGGCTGGAGGTGAGAACTCTAATGTACAAATAAATATCTTTTGATTAGCATCCCACACAATATCCTGAATAGGTTTGGAAGGAATGGTATAACAAAAATCATCAGGAATACGCCCACCCAACTTGTACTCTTCTTGTTCTCCAGAAATCCTTAACCCCAAATAAGGAATAAAAGGCAACGTTATCAACCCTTTACTTTCAAAAATGGCCGTTTTTCTCTTATCAGGATCGTCAAAACTTGCAATAAAGGCACATTTAAACTCAGGTTGATTAAAAAAATGTCTTAACATGTTACTGAGCATAAAACTTAAATTGCCTCTGAATAGATCGGGAATCGTTCGCATAAAGCCATAGCTTTGGTGCGCACATCTGCTTCAACAGATGCGTTATTCTCTGCGCCATTGGCCTTGAGGCCGTCCAAAATATCCGCCATCAGATTACCAATAGTCGTATATTCCGCCGTGCCAAATCCGCGCGTTGTGCCCGCTGGCGTACCGATACGAATACCAGATGTCACCATTGGTTTTTGTGGATCGTTAGGCACACTATTGCGATTACAGTTCAAATGCGCGGCACATAATGAA